>NZ_JAIWNS010000023.1 GCF_020216685.1 Methanospirillum hungatei
GAACGATTATGAATACCTCTATAATTTAATGCGAAGAGGGGTTCTTTATCCTGATTTTCGGATAATGAAGAGAGGTTTTTTTGCATTTCGTGCAACTGCCTCAGTTGTTCCACCAATGATTTTATGGACGAGCCCCCGGCTACCGGTGGATTTAACCACGATAAGGGATATATCCTCCTCTTCAGAGAACCGGATAATCTCATCCGCAGCATCACCAATCCTGACATGTGCTCTGACCTGAATGGATTTTTCAGGGCAGCAAATGACAATATTCTTAAGTTTCTCTTCTGCTTCCTTCATTGCACGACCTATTTCCTCATCAGTATCTCCTTTCGAGACAACATGGAAGAGATCCACTGATGATACGAGGGGGAGAATGTCTGAAAGGAGAGTTTCAATATCCGGCTTTGAAAAATCTGTACAGATCATTGCCCGTGTGAAGATTTCAGGGCAGGGGGATGGAGAGGAAGTTTTCGGATCATCATCAGGAGGATGGACCAGAAGGAGATGAGTCGGGCCAAATCTGAGAATATCCCATGCGGTGCTTCCCAGGAGCAGAGTCTCAATGACTCCCCGTCCTCTTCTCCCCATCAGAATGAGTGATACCTGCTCTCGTTCTGCTACCCGGATGATTGCATCTGATATCTCACCACCAGATATCTCCTCAATAAGAACCCGGACTTTTGACCGGGGCATGTCTATCATTTCCTTAACTTTTTCAAGTCTGAGCCGTGCATAATCAGCCTCAGGGTTTTCCCTCTCAGGAGACGGAACCAGATACAGGCTTCTCGTGATATGGACAAGAATTACCTCCCGTATCTGGGGTATGGTTTTCAGGCATCTGATAATGTATTCAGCGTCATCAGAGAAATCATAGGGTATCAGGACTTTTGTAAACATATGAGCAATCTCCTTTTTTAAGAAATCTTTATTCAATACTGTAAGGAGGTTTCTATGAATAGTTTCTGTTTTGTCTCCGGTATAGATAGATGTATCCTCAATATGAGGAGTTCTGGTGATGAACTCATGGTCAGGATTCTGATTTTTCTCCCGGGCTTGTGCTTGTCGATCCAAGATATATCGCTCCAAGGGTTATCACAACACCAAGGACGGTGACACTGGTAAACGGAAGCCCTGCAGATATCAGCAGCCATGCAATAACCTGACATATTATGGCATAAGCAGTAAGATAGAGCCATGAATCTACACTCGGAACATCAAAACCATCACCAGACCCGATAACCACGAGCCCGGTAATAATGGTGGTGAGGATGGAGATCATACACAGATTCGCAATCTTTCCCTCCAGATCAAATGAGGTCTGTAAAAGACGGAGGAATAGGACGTATCCGCCATACCAGAAAGCGGTTGTCAGTGCAAGCAGGACTCCCACCTGAAAACCATCAGACGCAGTGCTCCATTGCACCCCACAGATAAGATACAGGCCGATTATCGAGACAGGGATAGCAAGAATCAACCGGGGGGTAACTCTGGTATGAAGAACCAGGACACTGAATGCTGCAAGAACAAATACCTGAAAATTTCCAAGTATCGTTGCAAGTCCGGGTCCGATGAGCAGGATACTCTGGTGCCAGCAGGTCAGGTCAAGCGTATAAAAGATACTTGCAAGCAGGGCAATTCCGCATTGCCTGGCACCAAGCCATATTTTTCCCCGGATAAAAATTAGAAGCAGGAGAAGCGGAGGAAGGGATAATGCCATCCGGTAAAATGCAGAGGCAGTCGCACTTACTCCGGAAAGTACGACAAAAACCGGGGATAGACTGATGAGGGCAGCTCCGATGACGACAAGTAACTGACCATAGACAGGTCCGGGGTTTCGAAGGAGGTTCATATAGAATTTATTTGGGGCTCATAAATCTGGAGAGAAATGAATAAAAAAATTACCGAGCGAAAAAATTATCTATCCAGGTTTTTGAAAGATCTCTCATAAGATAGGATTGAATTCCAATTTGCTTCGATATCTCATACACCTTTTTATCATCGGTGAAAAGCGGACACTGGTTCTTATATGCAGTTGCGAGAATGTAATTATCAAAACCGGGGTTTCCATATTTCAAGGCAATTTCTAGAGCAGAATTAAAAATCTCATCTTCAGGAATTATTGAATAAACCACTTGCATTTCGGAGTAAATTGATTTGGCTTTTTCCGGGTCAGAAAGCCGGCTTGATACCCCTGAAACTTCGACAAATACGCACCGGGGTATTAATACAGTAATATTGGTACGATCAATCAATTGAAGCAAATATCTGCTATTAAAATGAGTTTCTAATTCTTTTTGATATTCAAATTCATATCGGGCTTTTTTTGGTTTGAAAATGGCTTTGATGATAACTGATGAATCGATTACACAATTATTTGTTATCATCATACCATGTTCTGTAACGAGTTTCATTCAATACAGTGTCAATATCTTCTTTTGCTACCGGCTCTCCAATTTTCTCCAAAAAATCAGAGAAAGTCCTACGTATTGTTATATACACTACAGTCGAATCATTAAAATCCAATGGATGTTCTGGTTTTAGAACACCATTTTCATAAATTGCTTTTACGTGAATTTCACTCATCCCAGTTTCCTGCTTTTTTAGGAGAGAAATGAATTAATTTTTTTTAGACATTCGGAACATTCGGATAATTGTGTGAGACATATTAGTGTATAGATAATTTTCACTCTAAACACATAATAACTCGGTAGTATCATGAAAATTCAACTCCTGCCAAAGTTTTCCTATCGAACAGCAAAAAAAGTTGATTATTCTGTTTTATCAACCCGTGGCCATATAACTTTAAACAACTCCATGACCACGACGATCACACAGGCAGCTGCAAGGAGCACTCCCCACTGGGTCAGGCTGACCGGCTGAAGGCAGAGGACATCCTGCAGAATCGGGATATGCATGGCAACCTGGTGTATCACCTGAGCGGCAATTACCGAACCGACCAGGAAGAGATTTCTTGACAGGGGCATCCGGAATGCAGACACGTACTCTGACCGGCAGTTAAACACATGGACATTCTCAAGCAGAACAAAGAGCAGAACTGCAAGATTTCGTGCGGTATTCTCCTCAACTCCGATTGAGATCATGTAATACCATGCAATAAACCCGATCAACCCCATAATGACAGAAGATACCAGGATCTGGCCGATCATTAGGCGATTGAATATTCCCTGGGTCGGGGGCCTGGGAGGACGATTCATAGCACCCTTCTCACCAGGCTCAAAGGCCAGACCGACATGCTGAATTCCGTTGGTTACGAGATTCAGCCAGAGCAGCTGAACTGCAAGGAGTGGCAGGGGCAGATGAGCGATGAGGGAACAGGTAAAGAGGATCACCTCGGCTGCACCGGTTGAGACGAGCAGATAGGTAACTTTCCGGATGTTATCATACGCAAAACGCCCCTCCTCAATACCTGCAACGATGGATGAGAACCGGTCATCCGTGATGATCATCGCCGCATTATCCTTGGCAATATCGGTCCCGGACCCCATCGCAACCCCGATATGGGCACGGCGAAGGGCAGGAGCATCATTGACCCCGTCTCCGGTTACCGCAACAAAATGGCCCATCCGGATGAGGGCATCAACGATGGAGAGTTTCTGGACCGGAGTTACCCGTGCAAACACCCGGGCTTTCTGGACAAGGTCGAAGAACTCAGGGATATCAACCGATCCGAGTGCATCTATCTCCATTCCGGTGAGAACCTGATCCTGAGTATTGGCAATCCCCAGTGTTTTCGCGATGGCAAGAGCTGTTGCCGGATGATCTCCGGTGACCATTACCACAGTAACCCCTGCTTTCTGACAGGACTCAACCGACTCTCTGGCATCAGGTCGAACCGGGTCGATAAACCCGATATACCCAAGGAGCACAAGTGGGGGGAGCCCTGTTTTTATGGGATCCTCAGGAATACCAGGAGACACTGCTTCTGCAACCGCAAGTACCCGGTATCCGCTTACTGCAAGCTCTTCTGCCTTTGCAAGGAGGAGCGTCTGGTCAACCTCCTCATCACCTGCCTGCGTCCTCATCCGGATACAATGAGGGAGCACCGCTTCTGCTGCCCCTTTGATACCAAACCGATCTCCGGTTGAGTCGGTGAATCCAGCGGCTGAATATCTCCGGTCAGCTTCAAAGGGAATGAACAGCGGTCTCTCTACTGATTTCTGAATCAGTGATGTATCAAGACCTGATTTGTGTGCAAGTGCCAGAAATGCCACGTCAACAGGATCCCCCGAATGATGCCAGCCTTCATCGGTTTTTTCGAGCTGTGCTTCACTGCAAAGCGTGGCGATGTGACAAAGCCGCTGAACATGGTGAAGATCAGACTCGGACAGGTGATCTCCTTTCTCCGTGTGAATGATGCCTTCACCGGTATATCCAGTTCCCGTGACCTGAAACGAATCCCGTCCGGGAAGGAGAACAACATGGGCTGTCTGCTCATTCATCGTGAGGGTGCCGGTCTTGTCACTTGCAATCAAAGTGCATGATCCAAGGCTTTCAACCGCCGTCATCTTCCTGACTATCACATGCCGACCTGACATCCGGTATGCAGCAATTGAGAGAACGACCGTCAGGGCAACGGGGAGACCTTCAGGTATTGCTGAAACAGCAAGAGCAACCGCAAAGAAGAAGACATCGATGATTGCCATCCCCTGGTACACAGCAATGATACCCAGAAAAGCAGTTGCAATCAGTACTGCAACGGCAATATGCTGAGAAAATTTCTCCATTCTGATAATCAAGGGGGGCTTAGACAGGGTGGTATCTGCAACCGCGACAGCAATCTTTCCTACCTCGGTGCAGATTCCTGTATTGACAATAAATCCCCGGCATATTCCACGGACTACGGTTGTCCCGGCAAATGCCATGTTCTCCTGGTCACTGACAGGAATCTCTTCAGGAAGAATGGTCACCTTTTTTGTGACCGGAACTGACTCCCCGGTGAGAACCGATTCATCAATCGAACAGTCGGCAACCTGAGTTATCCGGAGATCTGCCGGGACCCGTGTACCTGCTTCAAGATAGACCAGATCTCCTGGGACCAGTTCTTCTGCCGGAATCCGAACCTCATGTCCGTCCCGTGTGACGACTGCAGTGATTCGAAAGAGTTGTTGGAGAGCTTTTGCACTCTGTTCAGCTTTCCATTCCTGAATAGTTCCAATTACTGCATTCACAAGGATGACAACGGTGATAAATGCCGTATCGGTCAGGTGATCGAGAAACCATGACAACAGGGCAGCAGCTATCAGAACATAAATGAGGGGGCTCTTAAACTGACTGAGAAATATGGTGAATACAGATGCCTTCTTTGATTCAGGAAGTTCATTCTTCCCAAACTCCAGAATTCTGGCTGCAGCTTCCTGGCTCGTGAGGCCCTTCTCTCCGGTTGCAAGTTTTTCACGAACGACCGGATCAGGAAGGGATTGCCATGATATTCCGCTCCTGCAGTGAGATGCTGTATCCCGGACCATACCACAATTCTATCCCTCTGCAATTAAAGCATTTCCCGATGAGCCGACTATTACACCTTATGAAATCAGCGTTTGATCACCACAGGTTATTTAAAGAAGTATGATGAAGTGAACATCATGAGGTGATCGAAATGTTGGAGAATGTGAAGATTGGGAAGAAGTTGATTGGCGGATTTGTCCTGACTATTATCATTATGCTCATCATTGCAGGGACCGGTTTTATTTTCATCAGTAACCTTGCCGTAAAAAGTGATGAGATGTATAATGACCGGTTAATACCGATTCAGCAGATTGGTGTAATAAATGGTGCATTTACCCAATTCAGGGGTGATGTGTACAAGGGAATGCTGATTCCTGAAGAACGGACCATCAGCCTTGATTCTGCAGAAAGTGTACTTGCATCAGTGAATGACCAAATAGCAATTATTGACAAATTAAATCTGAATGCAGAAGAGAGAAAAGTATTTGATAGTTTTAAAACTGCTTTCCAGGGATATAAATCTGAGTCTGAGAAAACAATAGCTCTTATTAAGGATAATAAAATACCTGAAGCGATTAGTTCTCTGGCTGCAGGAACACCTCTGGCGAATTACCGGACTCAGTGTAATGAAGCACTCAAAACCCTGATGGACACCAACCTGAAAGTTGCTGAACAGATCAAAACAGAAAACGATAATAACGCAAATGCAGCAAAAACCACGATGATCATTGTCACCATCATCGGCGCAATCATCGGAATAGGGTTTGCCATTGCCCTGACCAGGAGTATCACCGGTCCCTTAGGCAAAACCGTTGAGATGATCGATGAAATGGGACACGGGCATCTTGGCATGCGGCTTTCCATGGACCGGAAGGATGAGATTGGTATCCTTGCCACAACAATGGACTTATTTGCCAATAACCTGCAGCATGAGGTTATTGGGACCATGAAAAGTATTGCTGCCGGTGAAAAAGTCACATCAGTTCCGATCATGGATGAACGTGATGAGATCGGTCCTGCCCTCAAGGAGACCGCAGAAACACTCAGTGATCTGATTGAAGAGACAAAAACCCTGGCACATGCTGCTGAAGAGGGCAATTTAAGCATTCGAGGCGATGCAGAGAGATTTAAAGGAGGATATCGTGAGATCATCGCAGGAATCAACAACACCCTTGAAAATATCATCGGTCCTGTTAATGAAGCTATGAATCTTGCCGGTGCATATGCATTAGGAGACTTCTCTGCAACTTTTAGTGATAAGGTTACGGTAAAAGGAGATTTCATTCCATTCAAAGACTCTCTGAATAAGATTGGTATTGAAACCGGCAGGGCAATCGGGCAGGTAAAGAAGGAAGTGGATTCACTCCTTGCCGGGATGGAAGAGACCAGTGCAAGTGTCGAGGAAGTGACCGCCGGTGCACAAAACCTTGCCCATAACGCAGGTGTTGTCAGTGATCTCTCAGAAAAGAGCGGAGCCGGTGTTACCCAGGTTCTTCAGGCCATGAATGATCTGTCAACCACCGTTTCTGCAGTGGCAACCCAGGCAAATGAAGTAGCAAACCTCACCCAGGAGACTGATGACCTCTCAAGACAGGGGGCGGAACTTGTCGGAAGGACAGATACCGGGATGCAGAAGATATCAAGCTCCTTTAATGAGACTGATCAGGTCATCGGTGAGATCGGAAAGCAGATGGAGGATATAGGAACCATTGTCAACGTTATCAGCTCAATTGCTGACCAGACCAACCTCCTTGCCCTCAATGCAGCAATTGAGGCAGCACGTGCAGGGGATGCAGGACTTGGATTTGCCGTTGTTGCTGATGAAGTAAAATCCCTGGCACTAGAATCACAACAGTCTGCAGAAAAGATTGCAAACCTCATTACCGACCTGCAGAAAAAATCGCGTGCCGTTACCGAATCCATGAAAAACTCACTGAAAGATGTTGAAGAAGGAAACACCGCCGTACGGGAGACCCTGACCGTCTTTAACAAGATTGCAGAGGCGATTGCGAATGTCTCGATCAGAGTCGGAGAGGTTGCCGGTGCCAGTGAAGAACAGGCGGCATCGGTTGAGCAGATAAGCGCCAGCGTTCATGAACTCGGAAATCTCATAGAACAGGCGGCAAAAGAAGCGGTTGACTCATCAGCAGCAACTGAAGAGGCTTCAGCAGCCCTTGATCAGATAACCAGAGTCATCACCGATGCAACTGCATCAATAGATCGCATTTCCCAGTCTATGGGCAGATTTACCACCTGAATATCCCTTCACATTTTTTCCGGCATCCATTTTTCTCTTAATTCATTTTAGCACTGCACCTGGTTCCCCCATCTGAATGATAGATTTATGATACATGCTAACATATATCATGACATAGTATCGCACGGTGATTGATATGCTCAATGTGAAATGTGTCTCCAAATCTTTTGGCGGACTACAGGCGGTCCGCAATGTGGACATGACACTTAAGGAGGGAGAGATCCTCGGGCTTGTCGGGCCGAACGGGGCAGGAAAAACCACACTCCTGAATATGATCTCCGGAGTCTGCCGGCCGGATGCCGGAGGGATTTATTTTGAAGAAGAGAATATCACCCGGCTCACTCTGGATGCCATATGTAAGAGAGGTATTGCAAAAACATTTCAGCATCCGCGTTCTTTTCCAGGTCTGTCCGCAAAAGAAGGAGTAATGATCAGTGCTCTCTATGGAAACGGGCATAAACCTGGCATGAAGCAGGCCCAGGAGGAAGCAATTGAATGTCTGCAGCGTGTTGGATTTCCGGAAGAAAAACTGGACTGCCCGCTTGGGACCCTCAATACCATTGACCTTCGAAAGACACAACTGGCCCGTGCTCTGGCATCAAAACCAAAAATGCTCCTTCTTGATGAGATCATGACCGGCCTTACCCCAAGCGAAGGGAAAGAGGCTATCAGGTTGATCCGGTCACTTCGAGATGAGGGATTGACCATTCTCATGATAGAGCATGTGATGAAGATCATCATGGAAGTCTCTGACCGGGTTGTTGTTCTGGATCAGGGAGAAAAGATTGCTGAAGGGACTCCACGGGAAGTTGCTGCAGATAAGCGAGTCATCGAGTCATACCTTGGAGAACAATACCACTTCCAGGAGCACTAAGTGCTGAACGTTCAAAACCTCACCGTCTCCTACTCCCATCTGCAGGTTCTCTGGGATGTCAGCCTGGAGGTCAGAAAAGGGGAGATAGTCACCCTTATCGGTTCAAATGGATCAGGGAAGACAACTCTTGTCTCTTCAGTCATGGGATTTGTTCCTGCATCCAGTGGAACAATTACCTTTGAAGGTATGCCTATTACCGGACTTCCAACGTATGAGATTGTCCATCACCATCTGAACCTGGTCCCGGAAACGAGGAAATTATTCGGAAAGATGACCGTCAGGGAGAACCTGATGCTGGGATCCTACATGAATCACAAGGATTTTGATATTGAGTACATCTATTCCCTCTTTCCAATCCTGCAGGAGAGACAGGACCAGTATGCCGGGACACTCAGCGGTGGTGAGCAGCAGATGCTTGCAATCGGGAGATGCCTCATGTCTGGTCCGGAGATGATCATTCTTGACGAACCTTCACTTGGCTTATCTCCGAAATATGTTCATACTGTCCTTGATACCATCAGTGCACTCAATAAAGAAGGACTTACCATCCTGCTTGTCGAGCAGAATGTGAAACGGGCCCTTGAGATATCACACCGTGCCTATATCATTGAAAATGGAAGAATTGTCCTCTCCGGACCTGCAGAAGAGATGTTACATGATCCCCATGTAAAAGAAGCATATCTTGGCATGTGATCTACGTTTCATCTTCCGTTTTCATCCTTTTCATCTGTTTTAATCGTTCCGGAAGACTGACCAGGCCCTTTGGCAGGAATATGATCGCCAGGATGAGCAGAACACCAATCACAATAAACCGTTCATACGTAAAGCCGAGAGCATTCAGTCCTTCCCAGAGGAGACTGATAACAATAGTTCCGATGATCGGCCCTGCAAGTGTTCCAAGCCCGCCGGTTATTGAATAAATAATCGGCCAGAAAGAGATATCTGCCCCAAATATCTCAGGAGAGATGTACCCGAAGTGACATACCTCAAGGGCTCCTGCTATTGCTGTGATAAAAGAACTTACCCCAAACGCAAAGAGCTTAAACGGGACCGGGTTTATCCCTGATGCTTTCGCTTCCATCTCATTCTCACGAATTGCTGCTAGTGCAAGTCCAATCTTTGATTTGAGCAGGAGATGAAAGAGCAGAATGGAGCCGGCAGCGATTGCAAGGATAGCATAGTACTCAAGATATGGTGCGCCAGGAATTGATGAGGGAATAAGCTTTGGAACTGCGAACCCATCCCATCCGCCGGTAATGGAGCTGAACTGACTTATCACGATAAGAGTCTGGATGATGACCGCAAACCCGAATGTCACCATGGCAAGGAACCATTCCCGGAGTCTGACACAGGTCATTCCGATAAGAACTCCTATTCCTGCTGTGACACATGCTCCTGCA
>NZ_JAIWNS010000024.1 GCF_020216685.1 Methanospirillum hungatei
AAAATTGCGATAATGAGCGGGATGCCGGATTGAATGGCAATAAGGGATGAGAAATATCCGCCCAGACCAAAAAAGGCAGCGTGACCAAGCGAGCCCTGGCCTGAGAAGGTAAGAAAGTTCCATGCCGACGCATAGATGATAAAAATCAACATAAGGATAAGGACTGTCCGGTAATACTGGTTTGACCCCAGTACGACCGGAAGAAGAGCAGCCACGATGAATGCCAGCACCGCGAACTGATATCTTCTCTCCTGAAGGAACGGAGGGATCATTCACTATCCTCCCCGAAGAGACCTGTTGGACGGATAATAAGCACTATGATCAGGAGAATAAATGATACAGCATCCTTCCATGCACCACCAAGGGTAAAAGCGGTCCCGTTCTCAACAAGACCAACAGCAAGCCCACCCACAATTGCACCGGGAATACTGCCAAGACCTCCCAGAATAATGATTGCGAATGCCTTAATGGCCGGAATGGACCCCATATAGGGATTAAAGACCTGGCCGCTGACTGCCCAGAGTGTCCCGGCTGCTCCTGCAAGGGCCGCACCGATACCAAAGGTTACCATATCCATCCGCTCGACATTAATTCCCATCAGCATCGCACCTTTCCTATCCTGACTGGTAGCCCTGATTGCCCGGCCGGTCCAGGTGTGATGAAGAAAGATATACAGGCCGATAAGCAGGATAGCAGTAATTGCCATGATGATAAGATAATCAAGCGGGACCTGAATGATTCCCAGATCCACACTGATATCTCTGAAAGGACTCTGGATAGTCTTCCATTCATCGGTCCAAATCCTGGCAACCAGGTTCTGAATGATATAAATGAGCCCGATACTCACGAAGATCTCATTTAATTTTCCAGTCCCGAGAATAGGTCTGAAACAGAGCCTTTCCACGATAACCCCAATCACCACAAGAAGCGGAATTGAGGCACAGAGAAGAACATAGGGATTGAACCCGCTCATAACGAAGAGAAAGAACGTAATGTACGTTCCCAGCATGAGAAATTCCCCATGGGCAAAGTTCACAATCTTCATGACTCCGAAGATAAGATTCAGCCCTGTTGCCAGGAGGATGTAAATACACCCGGTGTATAATCCCCAGAAGAGAACCTGGGTGATTATCTCAATATGTAGGTCCATTCCTGCGTTCCATCCTCCAAAAATGTGATCAGGGAGATCCCGGCTGATACCAGTCAGGGATCACAAATCCGGTCTCACGGATTGATTCAGGCCAGACGATATGCGGTCTTATCTCTCCTACAGCGGGGTCCATCTTCATCTGTTCAACATACAGGTCAAAACTGCTCTCCTGATAATCTGGACTGAACCGGATTACCTGATCCTTCATCACTTCTATCATGTGGTCCATGGAGATCTCTGAAAGAGCCTTCCGGACTGCATCCTTCTGTACAGTTCCTGCATTTTCGATGGCTTTTGCAGCGATATATACTGATTCATACGTTGCCGCACCCATCATTCCGGAAAATCCGCCATACTTTGTCTGGAAATCCTCAAGGAATTTTTTCGTTCTTTCAGAAGTACTGCCTTTCGGGATGGCATATGGTGAGAACCTGCTCTCCATCAGGGTAAAGTCCCCTAACTCTCCAACGCCTGAATAGTAATCAGGGTCATCATTGTTCTCAATTGAGAGGATGAGTGTATCAAGACCGACATCTCGTCTGGCCTGCTGGGTGAGCGGGATCAGTTCGTTCAGGAAGGTGACCGCATAGATGATATCCGGTTTTTTCGCTTTTACTGAGGTCAGAGCAGTCCTGAAATCTGACTCACCCATCTTGAATGTCTCTTCGGCCACAATCTCAATCGGGAGGTTTAAGTCTTGTGTCAGATTCCGAACCGCTCCCTGCTGTCCTTTTCCAAAGGGACTGTCCTGGAAGATAAGTGCAAGCCTGAGCGGGCGGTCATCGGGAAGATTGAATTTCTTGTAGATCTCAGGCCGTACCACTTCATCTATGAAAAGGATGCTGGCTTTGGCTGAATCATCCGTGTTTGGACGATGGAAGAACATATAGCTGGTGTCGATGTCATCACGATGCGATACAGAGGTACTGGAACCACCGGAGATGATATAGGGGACTTTATTGTCGGCAACGATGGCCTGGTGGGCTGACACAACCGCACTTGAGTACCCCCCGACCAGAAGATCGACATTATCCTGGGTGATGAGCTTGGAGACGGCTTTTATGCCCCCCTCACGGGTTGACTCATCATCACCCTGGACCAGAGTAATCGGGATCTTTTTATTCAGATCTTTTACAAAGACCCCGCCTTGTGCATTAATCTCCTGGGCTGCCAGTTCTGCAGACTGCCAGATGTCTTTTCCGGTTGTACTCGCCGGACCACTCATCGACGCAACCACTCCGATCTTAATCGATTCGGCAGATTCAGAGGCAGGCTGCTCGGTGCACCCGGAGAATAAGAGTGCCCCGATAATGATGATACTCATTACCAGGCTGTATGGAACCCAATGTTTCATGTCTGTTCACCGTGCCATGACATGCCATGACATACTTTTGTATATGATAAATAACTTTAAAGAAATTATGGTTTATTCATGTAAGTCTAACGTGGTTGTATCGGATGAATGGAAACTGAGTGAAGTAAGATGATTCAGGATATCATGCCGGTGATAGTAGAGAGAAGATTTAATTTTTTATTCGCGATTCGGAATGCCTCTTTTATCTTTTCCAGTTCCTGGTTTTAAAGAGCCAGTTCATCCCTGAAATGAGTCATACACTCAACTACAGGGCCCGCGATCAACGCAATGACAAAGAGCATAATTGCACGGAAAACGGGCTCTGGAGAGAGACCCGAGATTATAATAATAGATTATGATGTGAAGGATCCCGAAAAAAAGTGCAAGAAACACAACATTTCGTTTATACCAGATAGCTGCAAGGAGAATGAGCCGGTTAAAAATATGGGTATAGACATAGGGGATTTTTAAGGTATAATAGATAACAAATTCAAGCAATATGGCCAGTAAAATAAATATAATCTGGGATAGAAGTTTTTATTTTGTGACGAGTATTTGACAGAAATTATCTAATGAAACCGGCATTCTCAAGGATACTATAGGAACGGCATGCTACCCAAACGTATCGGATAGCAATCAGATTAGAGGCTCCAGTTTTTTACAACCAGAGAGATCCCCCCATCAAGACCGGCAAAGAAATACTCCCCGTTGATGCAGCAGGTATCATACTCAATACACCCGGCCAGTTCAAAACCACAGGAGGAGAAAACCTGAAGGGAAGCAGAAGAGGTACAATCCGCTATCACCTTTGAAAAGCCCAGGTTCTTTCCATGTTCCAGCACGACATGTATGAGAGAACAGGCAATTTTTGATCGCCGGTATCTCTTATCAACCCCAATCTGGAAGATATGGAGTGCTTCTCCGGCAGAAATTTTTTCAATTTTTAAAAAACGGTGTTCAAGTTCATCGATAAGAAGGACCGTCTCGTGAAAGTGGGAGAGGAACCGGACCATCTCCTCCCCTTCATCTGTGATATCCGATGCAAGGTCAAGACAGAAGATAAAACCGATGATATCACCTTTTACGCTGTCCAGGCAATAAAACTCAGGTTTTTCGGGATGAGAGATCTGACATATATCTCCGCATACCGGATGAATATTGATGGATCAGGGGCATGAAGATGGGTGGTCGGCTCGTCGGATATGAACACATCCGAGTAGAGTTGAGCAGCTGCTTTGTAATACTCAGTACTCAAGGGACGTATCTGAATGGTATCTGGTAGAAGGGTAATGGAGTTTGTCTTACCGATTTGATTCTGAAATACGGTCATGAGATTAGATCCATAGATGTTTACCATGCATATGAGATAAAAAGAATGAAAAGGGAATAGTAATTCAATATCTATACAATAAATTTCGCCATCTCTTTCGTAATATGATCAGTTGCTCTCATAACCTCAGAAACAGAATGAGAGATCTGATCCAACGCTGCAGAAGTCTCTTCTGTCGCTGCAGCAGATGAAACTGCTTCCTCTGCCGTTCTGGTCACATGAGATTCAAGCTCATGAACACTTGCAGTAATCTCTTCAACTGCAGCAGCCTGCTCTTCTGCAGCAGCAGCAACTGCAGATGTGTTTTCAGAAATATCCTGAATATGTGTAACTATCTGTGAGAAAACCTGAAGTGTCTGGTTCACCGCTTCATTTCCGGTGGCAACCTCCCCGGAGGATCGTTTCATGGCGAGGGTCGCATTTCCAGACTGTATCTCCAGGGCTCTTATCATATCACTGATCTTCTCTGCTGACTGCAGAGACTCTATTGCAAGTGCTTTTACCTCATCAGCAACTACTGCAAATCCCCTGCCGGCATCTCCTGCCCGTGCAGCTTCAATTGCAGCATTTAAAGCTAAAAGATTCGTCTGATCCGCAATTTCACTAATGAGACGAACGATCTGACCGATCTGTTCCATCTGTTTCGACATCTCAGCAATGGTGTTTTCACTTTCCTCAATAGATAAAATGATGTTTTTCATCCCGGTTTCTGCTTTCCTGGCCATTTCAGAACCTTTTGAAGAGAGATCATTTGTGATATGCGAAATAGATGCAACCTTGTCAGTCATTTCCGCTACATGAGAAATATTTACCGAGAGATCATCCATGGCACGAAGTATCTGATGAACTCCTGAAAGACTGGTATCTGCAAGACTACTTACCTGGTTTGAACTTTGAGCAAGTTTCGCTGAACCAGCAGACACTTCTTCGATTGATGCCGTCGTCTCCTCAATACTGCCAACTACAGATTCTATCTGTTTCTTTACACTTCTGAAAGAAACAGCGGTCTGTGCCCCTATTTTATTTAATGCATCCCTGAAGCTCGCAAAATCACCAGATACAGAGATGGAAGAATCAAATCTCTGTGTATAATTGCCTCCTGCATATACTTCAGCCAGTTCCATCGCTCCATGTATCGGGTGAATGACAGCATCCAGGGTTTCATTAATACCCTGTATGATCTCACGATATGCTCCCAGATAGGCAGTCTGATCGCCACGGGTACTCAGATCTCCAGCTGCAGCTTTTTGGGAAAGGTCAGTGATGGTGCTGCTCATCATGGCAAGTGTGTCCCGCATGGTGATCATTGACTGGCCAAGCATATCATGGTCAGATGCAACCGGAATGTGGACCGAAAGATTTCCTGCAGCAATTCCATCTGCAGCAAGGGCTTTTCCCTGCAGTCCTTCAAGCATCCGCCTGAATGAATTCGCAAGCATACCAATCTCATCCTTTCGTTCAATCGTAATCTCTTCACCCAGTTCACCGGCGGCAATATTGTCTGCATGTTTTGTGATTCCTTCAATTGGCCGTGCAATCCCTTTTGCAGCAAAAAAGAGCAGGATTAATCCAATGATCGTGAAAACTGAACCAATCAGGATAAGAATGAGAGTATTCATACGGGCACTGGCGGTTGCAACATCCACCGGTACGGTAAAAATTACTGACCATGGCTGATTGGAGTTTCCTACTTCAATCGGTGAATACGCAATAAACATCCCGTGTTGTTCAATAACCTCGTTTCTTCCTCGTTGTATATCGGCAATGATTGAACTTGCATCAGAAGAGAGGGGAATTTGAGCTTCTTTAAGTGGTTTTCCCACACTATCAGGATAACCAGTAGCTCCTGTTACAATCCCGTCATAAGAGATAATGTATACTTTTCCTGAATCAGCATATGTATCCAGTTTATCTGTAAGCCCCTGGATGGCATCAAGAGGAACATCTACTCCGGCAATCCCATAAAATTCATTCTTTACAATTATGGGAACAACAATTGAAGAGAGTAAAATTTTCCGACCCTGAATATCCCACGGAAAGGGAGGAGTTACATATTCTTTCAGAGTTGTTTTTGGAACCTGGTAATATTCACTTCCCTCTTCCCCGGCATTATAATTATAAACATAATCCAGTTTTGGATTTCCAGCGCTATCACGGGAATAATATGCCATGAATTTTCCAGTTTCGTCTGTACCGGGTTTACCCCGATATTCCTTATCCCTGCCATCATAGACATCCGGCTCGAGCGCAATATAGACTCCATTAAATTCCGGATATGCTTTCATCAGTCCAAGAACAATTGCCTGGAATTCTTCCCGTGATGCTTTATTCCCGGAATCCACTGCACCGTTAATCCCATTTGCCAGAGTGCGGGCAATGATCAATGCTTCATCGATGTCTTCTTTTAAAATAGCTGCTTTCTCTCCTGCTATAGCACTCACGATGGTTTTTGATCCATCGACTGATATGGCATACTGGGAAAGACTTGCATACCCGATTATTGCAGCTGAAACGATTATTAATGCAATCGCCCCAAAAAATAAGATTTCATGTCTGATAGAATGGAACTGAATAGATCTCATATTAGGAGATATGAGTATTTTTTTCATATTTATAGGAATGCATTGATCGAGAGTTTCAAGTTTTTTCGTATTGTAAATGGGATGTCTACATAATCAGATATTCTCCAATGGAAATGCCGGATTATGAGTATATATATAACTTCATCGTAATGATAATGTTTTCTGAATTATTCAGACAATTACACTTAATTCTCAATGAAAAGCAAATAATGGTTCTGATTTACATAATAAGAAAAAATAAGGAGTTTATGCAGACAGTCTGCTTGAATCATTCAGGTGATAATAACGGGGCGGTAATATTCAGGAGGAACAGATATCTCAAATCGTGCAGATCTCCCCGGTTCACCATTTTCTATTATCGCGTATCCGGTAATTTGGAGTATGTTTCGGGAGAGAAAGAGGCCATAACCGGAGTTATGAAAATATTTCCTGGTGAAGATGTTTTCTTTTTCACCTGTTGGAATTCCACACCCATCATCTTCAATAATTATCACATATCTATCATCCCTGATTTCATTAGAAACCCTGATTCGGGTTACATGTTTTCCATGATGGATGGAGTTTTCCAGAAGATTGTAAAAAACCCGGGGAAGAAGGGGATCTGCATAACATTCAACGGGATCCAGATGAATATCCAAAACTACAAGGCCGGTATCCAGTAGGCTAAATGCCTCTTCAAGAACATTCCTGATATCAAACCATCCTGGAGAATGTATTCCCATCTCCTGATAGTCTCGTGTGAATGTTATCTGTTTCCGGATGACATCAATGGATTCATGTGCCCTTCTTACGAATGCTATGCCCTCTTCACTGGTAACCTCTTCACGAATCAGGCACATGTATCCATTCAGAGCTGTGATTTTATTCAAAATATCATGACGGGTAATCCCAGATAGTAGATGTAATTTATTGAGAGCATGTTTCAGGGATTGCTCACTTTTCTGAAGCATCCGATTATGTTCCTCAAGTTCCTTATTCTTTTCATGCAAGAGCGTCCGTAATACAGATTGTTCCATATGAAGCCTGAGTCGTGCAAGGAGAACTCTACTTTGAAAGGGTTTACAGACATAATCAGCCCCGCCACAGGAGAGCCCTGTCTGAATCATATCCTCTTCCCCGAGTGCTGAAAGAAAGATAATCGGAACTGATGAAAATCTCTCATCCTGTTTCAGACGGGTGCATACCATAATCCCGTTCATATGAGGCATCATGATATCCAGGAGAATTGCTCCAGGCGTTATTGAATTACAGATTTCAAGAGCGTTCAATCCATCCTGTGCAAGCAGAACGTCATACCCTGCCTGATGAATTGTTTGAGCAGTAACTTGCAGATTGTGAACATCATCATCAACGATAAGAACGGGTCCGGGTTTTATGTCTATTCTCGGTGTCATTTTGTTATCTCCTGAAACGTATCAATGACTTCCTGGATCAATTTTAAATCAAATTCGCGGGCTGCCTCTTTCAGCCGGTCTGCCATCTGATGAAACTGGTCAGAAGAATGGAGAGTTCCAAACCCATCTAAGTCATCTGCAATTTCCATTACCTCACTGGGAATACATTTACGTCTTATTGCCTGAAGCCTTCCTGAAAACAACCGGATTGCATCCTGACCAACTTGAGGAGAGATTTCATGTGGGCATTGAGCTTTTGGTTCCTGGCAATTAGGGATTGGAGATGGCTTTTGTACTTCAATATATTGTTTGAGAACTGGAATGATATCCTCTATCCGGATAGGTTTTCGAAGAACTGCTGCAAATCCTTCAAGATTAGCTTCATCTTAAGGATTTATCAGGGCGGTGAGAGCAATCACAGGAACTTTGCACTCTGGATACGAGGATTTCAGAACCTGAACAAACTCATCACCGCTCATTCCCGGCATCCTGATGTCTGTGATTATCAGATCAGGATTTTTAATTTTGAACTGCTTGATAGCTTCAGATGCTGATGCTGCTATTCGGGGATGAAGTCCCAGCTGGCTTAGTATGGATGACAAAACAGCAAGATTGTCTTGTACATCATCAATAACAAGAACATCTGCAGGATCAAAGACCGGAAGAACAGAGGCATTACAGGAGTCTGCTTCAGATTTCTGATTTGGGGCTATTTGTACCGGTATATCAACGGTGAAGAGCGAACCTTTTCCAGGTTCACTTTTAAGTGAGATCGTTCCACCCATAAGATGAACGAGTTTTCTGCTGATTGATAGCCCTAACCCGGACCCTCCATACTCTTTCACAAGGGATGACTCCTGCTGCTCAAATGCATGAAAGATCTTCTCCTGTTCCTGCATGGGAATTCCGATACCGGTGTCTTCTATAAGAAACTGAATCCGATGAATGTCACTATTAATTGGAATATACTTTAATGTCAAATTAATCCCTCCTGTTTTTGTGAATTTTATTGCATTTCCAACAAGATTTAATAGAACCTGACGAACCCTGTTCTCATCAACAAGTACAAGAGGAATATCCCGAGGTACTGAGTGGACAAAAGTGAGTCCTTTTGTTCGGGCACGTTCACCAAGGATAAGATCAATCTCTTCTACCAAATGGGCAAGGTCAGTCGATTCCGGAGATAATTTTAGTTTGTGAGCATCAATCTTTGAAAGATCAAGGACATCATTGATGAGGGAGAGGAGGCTGTTTCCAGCTGAATGAATGGACCGGACATACCTGGCTATCCGGAGCTCAAGTTCTTCATGCTCCATAAGTGAACTAAACCCGATAATTGCATTCAGCGGAGTTCGTATCTCATGGCTCATATTCGCTAGAAAAATGCTCTTCGCTCGGTTGGCTGATTCAGCTTCTTTTTTTGCCTGATCAAGATCACTTGTCATGGTGAGTATATGACTGACCAGGCCTGAGAGATCACGGGAAAATTCAGATATATCATCATCACCAGGAATGAGAAGAATATCGGGATTTACATCAGACCAGGTGTTCAGTGTGGTAATCTTTTTCATTACTTGTTTTAGTTGTCGCATCCGTCCGAGGATATCCCGATCCAATATGAGGAGATTAACGAAGATAAATAAGAGAAAAACCACAATAAAACCGGTTACCATAAAAATCTTCATATCATTTTGGAAGTATCTGACCGGCCAAGATCCGGATAAGGTAAATACTCCACCTCCAAGAGCAGGGTACAGAGTATACACAGTATCTGAAGATTCATCGGATGTAAAAACCGGGTATCCTTCTTCAATCGTTCCGATAAACACAGATTTGTTCATCAGACCGGAAGGATCCAGAACCGGAGATAAGCTGACTTCAGTTGAGAGGATGGATGAATAATATTTCATATCCTCTTCGGTGAGAGTTCTTCCGCCGATAACAGTTCCAATAATATATCCGTCATGATCAAGAACAGGAATACCAGCATACATCAGAAGAGATTGTCCTGTAAGAATGAAGCCTTGATAATGGTATCCGATTGGATACTGAACCGGGTTTTTTGCAGCGGTGATTTTTTCCTGAAACAGGTTTTGGATATATTTCTTATCAGATTCCTCCAGATTTTTTATTCCTGGAGTTAGTTTGCGATAGGAAAGGTTTCCATCACGGTTATAAATGAAAATATATTCCAAATTACTCATATTCAGAGTATCCTCCGACAAGGATGGGATGAAACCGAACGCAGAATTCGGTAAATCACTTTTTGGCCCTGCAATTCCGGAAGGGTATGAATGAGGTGGTGTGATTGCTCGATTATCCCTCATAAGTAAAAAAGAAATAACCTCATTTCTCAAAGCCTGTTCCTGGACAGTTATGGTAACTTCATCAAGATCATGTTCAAGAAGATTGTATCCAACCTGCATGGATTTTATTAAGTTTGATTTTTGAACCTCTCCATGCTCAGCATCAATTACCAGGGAGGAAACAAACCAGAACAAGGTCAGAGTAATTATTGAGGTACAGATCAGCTTGAATAGAAGTTTTGTCCGGATATTCATGGTTTATTCACAGATATGGTAATGTTTTTTCAGATATGACAGAACTTTATCAGAGGCTAAAAATCCTTTATCAAGGTCATCCACTGCTGCATCTATCCGTTCAAGCTGGCTAATTATCTGATCAGATTCCGGATGATCATTCATCTCCAGCATTGACATGGCGACAGCAAGCGGATTTCTGATCATATCATTCATTCCGGCAAATATCGCGAGGTTTTTTTCAATCTGTCGTTCAAGGGCAGCATTTAAGTGAATGAGTTGTTCCTGTACTTCGATAAGAGCCTTGTTCTTTTCAGTGAGAATTTCCTTTTGTCGGATTATCTCTTTCTGATATATGCCCCGTTCGATATGCAACCGAAGTCGGGCACACAGTATTCGTTCTCTGAAAGGCTTTGTGATATAATCAACTCCGCCATGGACGAGCCCCTCTTCTATCATCGCATCTTCACCGACTGCTGAAAGAAAAATTACAGGAATTCCTGTTAATGCCGTAGTCCTTTGAATCGTTTCACACACTTCCAGCCCACTCATACCCGGCATCATGATATCCAGTAGTATGGCATCCGGAACGACAGTTTGAAGGATTTCTAGAGCGCTTTTCCCATCAGATGCCAGAAGTACCTGATATCCTGCCTGATGAACAATTTTAGCAGCTATCTGAAGATTATTTTCATTATCATCAACAATAAGAACAATATGTTCTCTTAATTGGCCTTGTTCTGATTGTTCATTTTTCATAATAATGACCATTTCATAATTAAAAAATAAAGAAATTACAGAAAAATCAGGTATTATCCAATTATTTCCGGATTACTTCCATGGAAATACAAAATC
>NZ_JAIWNS010000188.1 GCF_020216685.1 Methanospirillum hungatei
AGTTTTTTGGGACACCTTATATGAAGTTGAAAAGATAATTCGATAACAATGTCCCTGATTGCTGAACCCTTCCTATTTGATTTAAACGGAAATAATGCATATGGGGGATAACCACCGAAGAATTTTCCATCACTCGTTTCGCATTTTTCCCGTTTACATGATTCAATCTCCAGAGTAATAATAACCTCACTGGACTTTTTGGTTGTACCCCAAATCTCTCCTTCTTTCTCAAAAAGAGCCTCAGGACTGTCAATGAAAGAACCATGTGTAGCCCGCCACCAAAATCGCAAATGACCCCTCACTGAAGTCCCTCTGACCACGACTGCATCATCAGGTTCCACAAAACCTGCCTCATGACCGCCGCCAAAAACAGGTGTAATGGCCTTGATCTGATATGATTTTTGAAAAATATCATCATTAATTTTTGAATCAGGGACAGGTGGAGCATTCGTTTTAATGGTCCGCATTTCTTGTTAATCCCCCATAGATCTCTTATGAGAAATTGAGATCCATACCAGATAAGTATTTATATTGAAATGTGGATTATAAATTACATCTATGTTCATCTGTGAAATATGCGGAGAAGAATTCGATGACGAAGACGAATCCGACTGGTATCATGTCTGTATCCCCTGTCGTGAGGATGCCGAAACTGACGAACTGCTTGCACTCGATATCATTTAACATGCAAAGAACCATACCTACTCCTTTGATCTGTCAATGCGAAAATGTCTGAGTTTTGTAGGGACTGGGGAATTAAAACCGGCCAGATATATCTATAACGAATTTCAATGTGATACTTCCGTCATACAAGAAGCACTGGCAAAGTTCTATAACCCTGACCTGACGATCCTTTTTGTCACCGACAAAGCGAAATCAAATAACCTCTCTACCGTCATAACCAGCCTGTCAGAACATCCCTATACCACCATCGACATCCCTGATGGGCGGACTGAATCAGAACTCTGGATGATATTTGATAAAATAATACATGCAGTCAGTCCTGATGATGAAATACTTCTTGACATAACCCATGCGTACCGGTTTCTCCCCTTTTTAGCATTTCTCACCGCCCTGTACATCAGGGAAGTAACTGGTGCAACCCTTGCAGGAATCCTATATGGAGCGTTTGAAGCCGGTGAAGATATATATGATCAAACCGGTCAGACCAGGAGAATAACACCTGTATCTGACCTTACCTCATTCATCATCCTTACAGACTGGATCATGGCAGTCAGATCTTTTATCTCCTTTGCAGATGCAAGAGGTATACAGGCCATGGTTTCTGAATCCCGAATACCTGGATTCATTTCATCTCCACATCAGGGTACAGAATCCGGCTCCGCACTTATTCATCTAGCCGATTCACTTCACCAGTTTACTGCAGGGATTCAGCTGTCCCGTCCCATTGAAGCCAGGGAATCAGGTATCGAAGTATTGAAACACCTTGTCACTATCAGAAACCAGATACATTCAGACTTTTCTGCATTAAACCCGGTTCTTGATAAAATTACAGAAATATCTCCCTTTAAACAAGATATGTCCACTTCTCCCTCCTGGAGCACTCTGGAAGCCCAGCTCGCCATCATATCATACCAGGTTGAAAAAGGACTTTATCTGCAGGCTGCCGAACTTGCAAGAGAATGGATGGTTACTGCAGTAATCTGCTATCATGGACTCTTCTCTTCATGGCTCAATGAAAACATAAGAACCGATGTCGAAGGTGCACTCCATGCACTAACCATAAAGAAAAAAGGAAAACAATACAAATCCTCGCCAATAGTAAGAAGACTGGAGAAAAACCCCGAATGGAAGAAAATTGCTGACATCTGGCATAAAATTGCTCGTATAAGAAATGACCTGGCACATTGTGGTATGAGAGAGGGCAGGGAAGATGCAAAAACCCTTGAAAAAAAAGTAATCGCAATCCCAGAAGAACTCACAATATTTTATCAGATACTCCGCAGAACCTGAATCACTTCGGGACCCTCAACATCATGGCATAATACTGGTCAAGATAGTCTGAAAATTTTTTAATCTTTTTCTCTAGTTGCTTAACATTCTGGCTGTCCGGATTCATCCCACAATGGGCTAGTTCATTCCTCAGCTGGGAGACCTTGCTCCATATCCCGGTCAACTCCTTCCATGAATCATGATTGCAGAACCAGTCCAAAAACATGGGTTTCTTCTCATCTTCATGATGGGATTGCCCTTTAGGCTGTCCAATCAGTATCTTCTCTGCACCGGAAAGAGAATTCTCTGCTTCATATCGAACCTCCTTTTTCAGCCAATCATTCGTGGATCCGGCAGCATACAAAAGTACCGTTACCATCCATTCCCGTCCCATCGTGACCGCCTGCTGATACAGGCCCATATTCAGTTGAACCTGGATAAGTTCACGCTGCTTTTGAATCACAATATCGGTAAGGATCTTTGGTTTCTGTACCGCAAATTGCTCTATCTCTGATATCCTTGAAAGAAGAGGTGTCAGAACAGGAGTGGTCTCTTTGATAGCCTCTTTTACAGCCTCAAACCGTTCCTGAATTTGAAATGCTGTTTCCATTGCCTCAACCGGACGTGCCAGTCTCACCGATGCGGCATACGTTCCCATCGGCCTTACCAGATCCAACAGTGGTTTATTCTTTTTATTGCTCTGATAGTGTGATAACTTTGCATTTGAGATCTTGCGGACCATGTGATTGAGTTTATCTGCATCAGCATGGTAAAGAAATGACCTGACTCCTGCCATCCATTCAAAAATCTCAACAAATCCGGTTAAATCAAATACCGGTGCTCGTGAAATCTCCTTACCTGAGTCCAGGAGTATCGTTTCACGAGCTTCAAACGCACCATAAACCACACCGGAAAGAGAGAACGGTTTAATTTCCTTTAAATAAGCGATAGAAAGCAGGGCAATAAATGGCAGTGACCGGAACCCGTGAGTAATATCAAAGATAATATCATCATTCTCAAAAACTGCGTCAGTCACTATCGAAAAAATCTCCCAGATCTCTTCTTCACATTTTCCATCCGGAATATCTACAAGGGTGACCTGAATAGATGAGAGAGCAGCCTGAACAATAGGAAGATTTTTACTCCGTGCCTCATTCGTAACAAAAAGCACAACCTCATCCGGCTTATAATACCGACACAACGCATCCTGAACAACAGAAGTCTGATATTCCTCATCAAACACACGATAGATAGTTTCATATAAAGTCCCGGTCCCGATAAAGGAAAGTAATTTTGTCATCTCATCTCCCTCCACCCATCAGCAATATCAACAATCTCAATCCGAACGGTGAAATACCGTTTCAAAGGTTCAGTCTCAAGTTCCAGATCCTGAATTTTCACATAAGCCTTTTCCCGATCACGTACAATCATTTGAAACGTCAGAGTAGTATCTCTGATCTTCAGTGATAGACCTAAAACGGCCTGATGACTATCCCATTCTCTTCTGGAATCATCGTTGAGAACCTTATATAACTCCTCATAAAAAACACCTTTATCATTTTTCTGAGCCCTTCGGTAATCATTATCCATACCATCAGCAACCCTGAGCAGGATATACAAATGATCTCTGTCCGTGCCTAAAAGATCCATCTTCTTCCGATGACGCAGGCACATATCAGCAATAAGATCCACCTCATTATGAGTCAAAAATCCGGAAAATAACCCCTCTTTTTCCCATGACCGAATCATCTGTTCAGAAAATTCATGATGAAGAAGGTGAACATCCTTAAAATCCGGACAAACAGTTCTATCTATTCCATACCCGATATCATGGAGAAGGCATGCCCAGTCCAGTATCTTCTGCTCTTGTTCAGAAAGTCCATATAAAGAACCAAGAGTCCGCCCATTCGCGATAACATGTTCTACATGTCCCCATTTATGCAGTGTTAAAAAGTATGGAATCTCAACACGCCTTAAAAAACTTGCAACATATGAATAAAAGGAATCTGACCCTGATGTGAATGTTCCATGAAAATCTCCCTTTTCATGAGAGGAGGAAAACAATAAAATCAGTTTTTCAATAAGTTCAGGCGAATAATCAAGATTGGGAGCATGTACATGACCCCGGAATCTGGTCATCCCAAGTCTTAAAGCCACCGGAAGGTTGTCAGACTTCCAATATGTTACCAGAAGAATAACAGGCTTTTCAGGATTCTGATATCCAACTCCAAGAGCATAGTCTTTTCCATACTGCTTGCATGCCTGATCCAATTGTTTGTATCCGCTCCCCTCCGCCAGTCTGGGTACATACACAAATGAATCATACATAAGCACGGTGTCAGCATGAGGAGTATCAGGAGGAAATTGGTTAAAAAATGAGGCGTTGTCATGCCGTATTGCATTCAGACTCCCAGCAATATCCCTTTTCGCAGAATCTATCCGTGCAGCAAAAATCTCATCTTCTTCAGACACAGGAAGAACAGCATCATCCCGGTCACATATTGCCCCATACTTCCCCCATTTGTACGTGAACTCATCAGGGATCCCATAATGAGTAAAAATGGCTGATGAAGTGATAATAACTTCCGCACCGATTTGTGAACACTTTCCATAATTGGTGAATGAATTCTTATGATGATCAATCAGGACGATACGTGGAACAATCTTCAGTGCAGATTTCATCTGCTGAACAACCTGATCAACTGATAAAGACGGGCACCGGTTATCAGGTTCAGGAAAAGGAATGTCCACAATAACCACCAGAGCATAATCTTTAAAAGATGATTTCATATAGTAAGGGAAGGTGTACTGCCAGAAAAGACAGGGTATACCGGTCCCTAAATCTGCACATATTCCTTCATTTTCTGAAGATGGCCGTACATATGAACATACGGTAGTAACCTCAAAACCTTCTGCCTCTAAAGCCCGTTCAGAGAGGGCAGTCATAATAATGCCATGCCCATCAGTTCCTCCAAATAATAGTGCTCGATTACTCATAAATCACCAATATAAAATACTAAATTGCCTCAAATTCTTCTAAAAAAGGAATTATGAAGAGTCGGAAACGATATCCGGATAAACCTCCTGAATCAGGGGATCATCAGGGAACCATTCCGGATATGCAAAAATTGTCCCTATAGGTCCTGTAATATCGGTCTTTTCTTTTAATTTATTCTGTAGATATTCCGTTTTTCGAATATTATATTCTTTTACATCTTCAATCGAAAGATTAAGAGTATAATCAATAAATTCTATTTTCTCATCATTATACGTATGGCTAGGTATCTTCACTACTTTCATCGATGCAAATGCAACATTATCACCAAGCGCACTCTCATGAAGCACATTACATAAAATAAATAATTCTTCACGAGGATTCGTTAAAATCTCTCCACCAGATCCGATAGCAACTGAAAGATGCCGGTCACGGGACTGCTCAATCCTGTTCTTGATAATTCTATCAACATCTTTCTGTGAAAATTTCAGGATCTGGAAATAATCAGAAAGACTCTTCATATGAGCAACATTAATATCCTGCACCAGAGAGATTTGATTGAGAATTTCTTCAGAAGGAGCAGGATTTAAAACCCTGCCGCTTCCAGACTGACCAAGTCGTTTCTTTAATACATTCTGACGATAAGCATCCTTTTTCCTTGCAAAACTAACAATTGAGGCAACTCCAAGGATCTTCTCCTTCGTATCCGGGTTTTGAAGCGGAAGTTTCTCCCCAATCTTCGTATCAACATACTGTTTTAATGTTCTAATCTTCAGAGTTTTCACCTTTAAAACTTCAAGGTCATGCAGAATCTTCTCAATCTTCTCCTTTCGCTCCCGAAGATCGGGCTTTTTCAAGGGATTTACCATAAGAGAATCTATTTTTCTTTGAAGTTCCTCAATTCTGGAATTAAAAAGATCAAAGATCAGAGTATGCTTGGCATCTAAACCGACAACACCTGCACGCTCAATCTGGTCACATGACCAGCTCTCACTACCAAGAGCCTCCCACCAGGTATCCAGTTCACCTTCATATTCTGATTGAATATTAATCTGAAGTTTATTGATTTGATTTTGTAATTTCCCCATAAAATAAGCCAGACCCAAAAGCCGATACTTCTGAAATACTGCCAAAGCCCGGTCCTCAAGAAATGACTCATTCATATTCCGCAAAAATTCTTTCATCGCATCAATGACCTGCTTGTGTAATTCAGTCTTTACTGAAGCATCATCATCAATAACAGGACCGAGAAGGTCATTCTCCTCTGCAAGATTTTTAACCAACCGGATTGGAATATTCAGTTCACTCTCTCCAAAAGACGCAAAAGGACTCGGAACATCCTTCCATAGATTCTCGAGGCCCTTTGGATATTGGGGAAGAGCAAACATCATAGTAACAATAATCTTATTTGCATGAGAGAGATAATCATCGACCATCTCCCCCTTCTCTTTCCGAAGTTTCGTGGTCAGTTCTTCATCAATTCCAAACAAAAAATATCGTTCAAAAGGCCGCTCCCTTATCTCAATAGGTTCTCCATGAAATGGAAGTGTTAATCTGACCGGGGCAATATCTGATGCTCCTGCCAGAACCTTTACCTCCTCAAGAGCTGCAAAAGAATTGGCAAAATATCGTTTTGTAAACGTCGCAGTAGAGATATCGGTAATATTTGTCCCTGAAGGAAGAATACCAATCCCATAAATATGTGGAGTAATCCCTTTATTTCCCAGAATCTCCTGAACTATTTTCTTTAGATATATAGCAAGGGCCGGAAAAGAGCCACTCCCTGTTCCCCCACCCAAAGAATGTATGATCCAGATAGCAATATGGCCCCGCTTCTCCCCGCCACCTTCCTTCTCTTTCCAGAGACTTGAAAGGTCATGTATATGGGCAGTAATAGTTCTTGAAATTTCTTCTTTATGAAGATCAAGCAGGAATCGTCCATACACCCGTTCCTGAAGAGCTCCCCCTTTCTGCATGACTACCCATTTATGCAGATACGGACAATTTTTCTTCAGATTAGCCACATCATACTGATGGTCAGTAATTGCAATCCTCGATGTATTTGGTGCAAACTCAATAATTCTATTTAGATCATCAATATTTGAATCAATAGCAATAAACCGGTAATTATCAATGATTCCATTCTTCTCAACAAAAGAGATGAACTCCTTGATAACACTCACTCCGCCCATCCCGACACCAATTGCAAGAGTTGGGATGATGCCTGCCTCCCTACATAACTGCTTTTCACTCATAATATCACTTAGAATTTATCCCCTTTCTTTGTCGGTTTGATCTTTTTTTCACCATCAGTATTTCCATTTTTTAAAGAACCAGAATTATTAGAATTATTTTTCTCATTTTTATTATTGTCGATCTTATCCATTTCAGACTTTACATAATGCTGTAAGTCAATAATACTGGTAGATGGATTCTCAATCTCATCAAGTCTTCTTTTTATCTCTCTCAGTATACTCATATCACGAAAAACTATCTTTTTTGATGTATTCTGCACGTTCATATCCTTCATCTTCACAATAAGGATAAGAATAATTACAATCGCAATACCCAGAGCAGCAAGAATGAGAAGAATGCCTGTATTATTTGTACTGGTCCTGTTTGTTTGCAGGATATGCCAGGCAGCTTGATCCATGACGGTTATAACCTGTTTTTGTTCAGATATTTTTTGCCCGAGTTGAATATACGAAATCTGCATCTGAACAGGAGTAATCATAGATTTTTGAGTGGTCTTTGGATATGCATAAAAAGTAATGGTCAGTTCCTCTCCTGCTTTTAGATGATCACAAAAAAGAACATTATTTTCCACGGTGATATTAGCCTGGGTTCCGATTGGATATAAAGACTTACCAAAGGAAAGAGGATCAATAAGACCATCCTTCTCGTTAAAAACAATTTTCAAGTCTTCAACGTCATAAGGACCGGGTCTGACAATAACTGTTGTTAATATCTCCTCGCCAAAAGCAGGTGTCTGCCCTCCTGCATCAAAGACAGACGATGACGTCAGATCAATGGCTGCTGATACCGGAATGCATAGAAGCAAAAGCATTAATCCTGGTATCAGGCCATATCGAACAATTTTAAGATGAACCATATTAGCCATTATATTTCTCCAATTAATAAACATATTGATTTGTTTTATGAGCCATTAAAAAAAAAGAAAACCTGTAAAATTAAAATCCTCACCGATGAGAATATTTCAATACATTTTTACCGATAAATGAGCACATGGCAAGAAAAACAATATCAAAAATAATATAAACACTGATAATTATTATCTGATACGGCTACCATGAACTACACATCTCTCAAATTGTTTCTGACAGGAATCCTTGTTGGAATCTTCCTGACCTGTGCTTTATTGTTTCTCTTTATGTCTATTGGAAATCCTGAAAAAAATGATTCACCCACAGTCCTGAATTCCCCTACCCCGAATCAGACAGAAGCACCAATCGTACCACAAAAACCTTTCGAAGATGAAGATCTGGCATCGGATATTATCATATCAGGAAAAAAAATCCACGATATGTATGAACACATCACAAATGAAATATCAGAAGGTGATTTAAATGGAGCCATGCTCACTCTAAATATTCAATATTCAGAAGAATTTACAGAAGCAAAAAACAGGGCAAATAATTATCATATCAGTCCAGAAGGAAAAGTCATGTTAAACTCCTGGTTGTCGTACCTTGATGAGCTGCCTATGATCTTATACAGGACCCAGATGCAGATAGACAATATTGGGAAAAATTATTATGCAAAGGCCCATGCAGAGAAGATATCTGCTGATAAAATACTCACCGTCGCTGACAACTACTTAAACCAGGCAATGTCTGAAGCTAAAAAACGAAAAAGGGAACCGGAAGAATTACACTTAAACAGGGTCAAATTACCCCTTTCCAACAAGAACGTCTAAAAATTTCGCTCCATAATCAGAAATATACAAATTATTCCCCTGACGCTCAAGTATTCCATGATGAAGAAGAAGAGAACAATCCTCCTCATTTAACATATATGGATCAAAAACTACCCGGCTTAAAAGGGTCCCAATATATGATACCGGATAAGGGAGTGTCGGAATGCGTATTAATTCATAGTCTTTTTTCGGCGGAAACAAAATATATTCTAACATTTCCTTGTTTTCTTCATATATTTTTATTTTTTCTTCTTCTTTTTCAGCACGGTACAACCTCATCATCGTCGGTCTCATACGTTCAAGATGTTGATTAAAGAGTTTCACCTCATGATTAACGATGTGATATACTCCATCCACATTAAGGAGCTGGCCCAGGAGGGCAAGAGTGATGCACATATTTTTTCTTCCACCGGCCACATTAAGCAGAATCCGTCCACAACCATATCTTTCCCGTTCATTCTTTATTACCCGGGCAGCGATGGCCATGAATGTAAGGTTTTCATCGTCTGAACTGATATCATCAAATGGAAGAAATTCAATATGAACCCTGATTCTTGGGTATCTGGATTTTAGCCCTAGTTTTACGACATCGCATCCGGCTAATACCAGCTCATCCTGTGTTGCGAGGAGCACAAGATCAGTAACCAGCTCATCAATCGCGTCAACCCCTACTGTAATAACAGGAGGACTTGTTCCGATTGGAGCAATTATAGCAGTTTTCACATACGAATTTGAACCTCTTTGCATAATTTGATCACCTGTGATAATATCTACTATCCATTCTCTGCTGGAATAAAGATACCGGAAATGAATGCATAATCATCTGAAAGAAGGAAAGAAAAATACGAATAACATTCAGGTAAAAATTGATATGACTTTTCATTTCTATAGCATTAAACAATTTAAATCTTAAATCAGATATAACCATCCACTCCCTGGTCATGAATAATGTAATAGTGGTGATACATAATAATTAGATGCTATCCTGTATATCTTTAGTTTGATGTTCAATGGAAGATATTGAGTTCATCTCAATTCATATGTCCATAAAATACTAAAGAAAGAAATAACCTTATGGCGTAAAAATCGGAAATAAAGAAATGATGAAGAGACGTATGGAATACGAGTGACTTACAGACTATCTTTATATTATTAAAATGAATAGCGTATTATTCCAAGGCATACCCACTCATTGTACACATTATAAGAAACATCGTTGCATTTTTATAGAGAATTAAGTCGTATCGATAATCTGAACGAAATTTTCTGAATATTTAAAAAGAAATGAATTAAAAAGAGGGATATATATTTCTTCGTTTATTGGTACATCTTATCCTCTTCCACAAATCCCCTCATTCTTCGTTTCATATCTTTAATCCCCCTGGCCTTGGATAATTTCATTGCAAACATCTTAT
>NZ_JAIWNS010000189.1 GCF_020216685.1 Methanospirillum hungatei
ATATATCGATAAAAGAGAGACCGAACCGTTTCTTTTTCTGGTCAGGATACACCGCCATCAGGTATCGTGCCTGTTCGGTTGAGAGAAGAGCGGCATCGATGACGGTTCCTGGTGTGACGACTCTGACGACCGCCCTTTTGACTATCCCTTTTGCCTTTTTCGGATCCTCGACCTGTTCACAGATAGCGACTTTATATCCCTTACTGATCATGCGGGACAGGTAGGTATCCACTGCATGGTACGGAACCCCTGCAAGCGGGATATCCTGACCGTCCGGCATCCGGCCCCGTGAGGTCAGGGTGATATCAAGTTCTCTGGCACAAATCTGTGCATCCTCACAGAATGTCTCGTAAAAATCACCCATTCGAAAGAAGATGACACAGTCCGGGTACTGCTTTTTTGCATCGTAAAACTGTTGCATCGCCGGCGTTATTTTCCCAGGTTTCTCCGTATTTCCCTTCTGCCCGGATTCTATCGGGGCTGCCGGATCACTCATGACACGTACACATTTAGGAAGGAAGGCAAAAATGCTAACCTCATCCTACCGGGAACTATGCTCATTTCAGGATGATTTAAGAATCAAACGCAAATCAGCCTGAATAATGATAGTATTAAGCCATTAAAAAGTGAGAAACTCTTCTATGAAAGCTGCAATCATCGGCGCTTCCGGATACACCGGTGGCGAACTGATCCGACTGATGCAATCACACCCTCATGTGACCATTGATGTCGCAACATCCCGGCAGCTGGCAGGAAAACCGGTGACAAGCCAGCATCCCCATCTGAAGGGATTTTGTAACCTTATCTTTGAAAATCCGGAGATTTCGGCCCTTGATACGGATATCGCATTCCTGGCAGTCCCCCATACCGCTGCCATGGCATATGTCCCGGATCTGATGGAGCGGGGAATAAAAATAATTGACCTCTCTGCAGATTACCGGCTCCCACAAGCAGTCTTTGAGGAAGTGTACGGGACACCCCATACCGCATGGAAGGAAGTTCCGTACGGGCTGTGTGAATTACACCGGGATGCCTGCAGAAATGCATCCTTTGTCTCAAACCCCGGATGCTTCCCGACCGGGGCAACCCTGGCATCAGCTCCCCTGGCAAAGAAGGCACATACCGTCATCTATGACTCAAAAACCGGGGTTTCCGGTGCCGGTGACAGTCCCTCAGCAACAACCCACTTCCCCAATGTCGGGGATAACCTGACGGCATATAAATGGACGAGCCACCGTCACCTTGCCGAGATGAGACAGGAGCTTGCATACCTTGGATCACCGGCCCGGTGCTACTTCACCCCTCATCTGCTTCCGGTGAACCGGGGCATCCTGACCACCGCTCATATCCTGCTTGATGAACCGATTGAGCAGAAAGAAGTGGAGAAGATATACCAGAACTTTTACCGGAACGAACCATTTGTCAGGTACCAGCGGCCATCCCTCAATGCTGTCCGGGGATCCAACTTCTGTGATCTGATGGTCGAAGCATCAGAGAACCGGGTTGTCGCGGTTTCGGTGATTGATAACCTGGTGAAGGGAGCGAGTGGCCAGGCAATACAGAATATGAACCTGATGTGCGGATGGGACGAGACACTCGGGCTTATGAACCCGGGAATGCTTCCCTGATGGAGAAAATATGCTTGTTCGCGATGCAATGACCATAGACCCGGTGACCTGTAAGGCAGGCGACTCAATCGCCGATGTTGCCGGAGTAATGCGCAGCAGAAAGATTGGTGGAATCCCTATCCTGGAGGGAGATTTTCTCGTCGGTATCGTCACCGAAACAGACATCATACAGCTCCTCATGACAAAAGGGCCCTCTGATGATCTCTGGCTCCCGTCACCCCTTGAGATCATCGAACTGCCGGTCAGGGAATTTATCAACTGGGAACATACGAAGAAGGCTCTGACCGATATCAGACAGAAGAAGATAGCAGATATCATGAGTAAACCGGTGATCACCATCTCTCCTGATGATGACATCGAGACCGCAGCACAGCGGATGCTTGAGAAGAAGATCGATCGGCTCTGTGTTACCGAACAAAACAGGCTGGTTGGAATAATCACCCGTGAGGATATCGTCTGGTCCCTGGCTGGTGAGAAGGATGCATAAGATGCAGTCGATTTGTGCAATAGAAGGGGTAAAAGCAGCAGGAATCAAGGAAGGCAAGTTCGGCCTTGCACTTATTGAGGCAGAAGGAACCGCCGCAGCTGCATTTACCATGAATAAGGCGTGCGCAGCCCCCATCATTCTCATGCGTGAGCGGATGAAGAAGGGGTACCTGACCGCCACCATAACAAACAGCGGATGCGCGAACGCCCTGACCGGAAAGCAGGGAATATCAGATGCCATGGAGATGGCAGCAATCGCCGGTGAGTATCTGGGTGTTGAGCCGGAGACCGTCGGTGTTGCAAGTACCGGGGTTATCAGCCGGTACCTGAACCTGCCCCTGATCCGGGACCAGTGTTCCCGTATTGCTCCGATGATGTCTCACGGGCCTGATGCAGAGATTGCGGCTGCACGGGCCATCATGACCACTGACCTTATCGAAAAACACGCCCTTGTGGAACGGGACGGATTTGTCATCGGAGGTATATGCAAAGGATCAGGTATGATCGCCCCCAATATGGGGACCATGCTCGGATATGTATACACCGATGCAGAGATCAGCCAGCAGGATCTGCAGGACGCCCTGAAATGTGCGGTCAGACGGAGCTTTAACCGGGTCGTCGTCGATGGTGATACCTCCACCAATGATGTGGTATTCTGTACCGCCACCGGAGCAGCAGGAAAGGTCTCAAAGGATGAGTTTACCAAAGCGCTGGAGGAGTGCTGCACCATCCTTGGGAAGCATATCGCAAAAGACGGAGAGGGAGCGACCAAGATGATCGAGGTGGTTGTCAGAAATGCCCTGACAGAGGATGATGCAGACCTCATCGCACGGACCATTGTCGGATCTCCCCTGGTCAAGACGGCAGTGTACGGAGAGGATCCAAACTGGGGTCGTATCGTTGCCGCAGCCGGGCGCTCTGGTGCAGAGATAGATCCCGATATCGTCTCATGCTGGATTTCAAACCGGAACATCCGGGCTCAGGTATGTGACCGGGGGACCATATCGGCCGATCTCTCCCAGGCAAAAGCAGCCCTCTCCGGGGGTGAGGTCAGGATTGAACTGGATCTTGCCCTTGGAAGCGAGAATGCAACCGCCTGGGGCTGCGATCTGACTGAAAAATATGTTGAGATTAACGGGAAGTACACCACATGAAGCGTGAAGACGTCCTGATGGAGGCACTGCCCTACATCCAGAAGTTCCATGGGAGGAGTATGGTCATCAAGCTGGGCGGGCATGCCATGGTTGATACCTGCATCATGGACACCGTCATCCGTGATGTTGTCCTCCTTCAGCTGGTCGGAATAAAATGCGTGATCGTTCACGGGGGAGGTCCTGAAATCACCGAGAAGATGAAGGCCATGGGGAAACAGCCTAGATTTGTATCCGGCCTTCGGATCACCGATGATGACACCCTTGAAGTTGCCCAGATGGTCCTTGTCGGCAAGATAAATTCAAAGATTGTCTCCCTTGTCTCCCGTGCAGGGGGGCGTGCGGTTGGGATCTCCGGGAATGACGCCAACCTTATCATCGCAAGAAAGATGGACCGGCAGAAGATCAGGGTTGAAAACCGGGAGGAGGAGGTTGATCTCGGACATGTCGGAGAGATAGAAGAGATTCGGCCGGCTCTCCTTCACACGCTCCTTGACAACCAGTTCATCCCGGTCATCTCACCGCTTGCCATCGACCGGAATGGCAATGATCTGAACATCAATGCAGACACCGCTGCCGGAGAAGTTGCCATCGCTCTTGGTGCACACAAACTTATCAGCATGACAGATGTGGATGGTATTATGAACCGTGAACGGACCGAGGTCTACCGGCGGATGACACCCCAGGATGCCGAGGAACTGATCGCATCTGGCGTCGTGTCCGAAGGAATGATCCCTAAAGTGCTTGCGGTTCTTCGTGCCCTCCATGGTGGTGTTCCCTATGCCCATATCATCAATGGTAACCTGGCTCACAATCTGATCATGGAACTCTTCACCGCTGAAGGAGTCGGGACCATGATCACCGACCGAATTGACGAGGTGTGAAGGCTACGACGACACATCAGACGTATTTTCGTGCCTGCATTCTGATCCTGATGCTACTGGGATCTCTGACCGGCCCGGTCTGTGGCTCGGTATATCTCAGAAACGGGACAGATATAAGCGAGGATGCAGCCTATCTCACCATTCTACAGGATGGAAATACCACCGCAGAAAACCTCTCCATCCAGTTTTTCTACAATACCCATTGTGGTGCATGCCACAGTGCCCTGGCGTTTCTTGAGAAATACCGGTCTGAAAACCCTGGGATCGTAATTGCATACCATGACCTGTTTAATAGTACCGAAAACAGGGAACTGTTTGAAACCTATAAAGCACAGTATAACCGGCAGTATGCAGCGGTCCCGGTCATCTTCATGGGAAATGCCGTGCTTGAAGGAACTTATGCCATTGAGGAAAATTTTGAACCGCTGGTGAAGGGATATGCGGAACTGAATACGAAAGGATTTTCTCTCCCCTCACTCCCGCAATTTTCCCTGCCGTCACAATCAAAATCAGACAGGACGGGTATCAGCATCCCCCTGATTGTCGGAGCAGGACTTCTTGACGGGATCAATCCCTGTGCCTTTGCAGTCCTGGTCATCCTCCTGATTTACCTGATGAGCCTTGGCAGCAGACAGAAGATGATCCTGGCAGGAATTGTCTACTCAGCGGCGGTCTTCTTCTTCTACTTCCTCTCCGGAGTAGGGATTTTCACGGCAATTCAAACAACCGGGATGGTCAAAGGATTTTCCTTCGTGGCAGCGATGATTGCCATCATTGCAGGCATTCTGATGATAAAGGATGCCTTTTATCCGGGGAAGGGCCCCTCACTTGCAATTCCCGAGGGAAGAAAAGGAGTCATAAGCCGGTATATTGAAAAGTCAACCGTCCCGTCGGCATTTGTCCTTGGAATCCTGGTCGGGATGTTTGAACTTCCCTGCACCGGCGGAATATACCTTGCCATTCTGTCGATGATATCTCTCCGGACCGATGTGAGCGGAGGGCTTGGATACCTGCTTATCTACAACTTTGCATTCATCCTTCCGCTTCTCATCATCATTGCCCTGGTTGCCTGGGGCCTGCCTCCGGAGCGGGTGAATGAGTTCAGGTTAGAGCAGAGGAGAGTTATCCGGATAATCATCGGATGTATCATGTTCTTCTTTGCAGCCATCATCCTGATGGAGTTATTCTAAATTATTCCTCCTTTTTCTTCCGCCACTGCTCCTGAAACTCCTCGCTCATCCTCACCAGTATCTGAAATATCTCCCGGACGGGTGCCGGGTCAAGACCGAGATTATTGGATTCGATTGTTGCCCGGTCAAGGACTGCATTGGCCTGATCAGGGATCCTGACCGGAAGACCCTGCCTCTCTTTTTCTCTGGCAATCTCCTCTACAATACTCATTCGTTCTGCTATAAGGGTGATAATTGCACGATCTTTTTCTTCGATAGATAAACGGAGCGTATCAAGTGACATGTCTGTACATCATTAGTGTTGATACCTATAGTGCGTTGCTGAACGTCTTGGAATAATCAAAATAAAGAAGAATATTCCAAGGCGTGCACTCAAAAATGCACTTTATAGTTTAAGCGAATATTTCGAAAGTATTTCAGAAAGATTCGCATGATACTCTAATAGGAGAACCAGATGGCTGCCATGAGATATGACAGGCTTTTTTTAAAAAGTCTTCCCATCCGGAGACTCTCATCCTTTATTGGATCAGGATGATACATATCTGAAGATGAATTTCACAGTGAAAACAATCCTATACGGCATTCTTGTCTGGCTGGTTCCCTTTATCATCGCAATTCCCTTCTATTCACCGGAGGGAACACTCCTGGTCGATGTGCATTTTTTTAAGACGGTCATGATCGTCACCGGAGGGGCCATTGGTGCGATACTGCTTATAAGGCTCTTTTCTGAGATATCAGACCAGTATGTCAGAAACGGCTGGATGATCGGGGCAATATGGCTTATCATCAACTGGATTCTTGATCTTGGCATCCTCCTCCCTCTGAATGGCATGGATATCTCCACCTATATCGGGGAGATCGGGCTTCGATATCTCATGATCCTTATCATGAGCGTTATGGCCGGATATATCGCAGAGAATGCAACCAATAAGACAAAAATAAGACCCTAAACCTGAAAATAGCCAAATGAGGGCATGTGGATCAGGATCACGCCACCCGAATCCCTGCAGTTCCTTCCAAGGGTATATCATATCCAAAATACCCCTGAATAAAGCCCAGAACACCCCTTTTTTATAAAGGGTAGTGCAGGGTGACACAAAGCCTTCAAATAATTCTTTATTTTACAAAAAGGACCTAAATCGCAGACACATAGCGGGCCGCTATTCACTTGTGAAAACAGGGTGCACCAATGTTCGGCCCAGAGAGAGATCGGGCAATAGCGAGCCACTATGTGAAGATTATTTTAAGTGTTTTAAATGCGCCTTTCAAAAAAAGAGCCCATTTAAGCACCTTAAACGGGAAAAAGGGAGTCCTGTGTATTTTCCCACCCTGTCATCCATCATCTCTTCACAACAATCAGCGTGAGATCATCAGACTGGGGTGCTGTACCGGCAAATGTCCGAACCGCCAGAACGATTGCCTGCATCAGTCCTTCTGCAGAAGAGAGATGGTGCTGCTGTATCACTTCGTACAGCCGTTCTTCAGTGAATAACTTCCCATCAGGATCCATCGCTTCAGTCACCCCGTCTGAATAGATGACAAGCACATCGCCGGATGAGAGCATGACTGAACCCTCACTATAATCAGGATCGTCCAAAAGACCGATCACCGGACCGGTTGGTTCCAGAGTTGAAAGGTTCCTCTCAGCCCTGTACAGTACCGGGGGATTGTGTCCTGCATTGACATACCGGAGTATACAGGATTGAGCATCAAGGACTCCGAAAAACAGGGTTACAAAACTCACTGAACCGGAGTCCTCGATAAAGATGGAGTTTGATGACCGAATGATACCTGCCGGGGAGCCGGGCCAGCGGGTGAGTATCCTTATGATGGTCCGGGAGAGTGCCATGAAGAGAGCAGCGGGCACCCCTTTTCCTGCAACATCAGCAAGCACAAGGGTGACTGAGGTATCATGCCTTGAAAAGATATCATAAAAATCCCCACCGACTTCAAGAGCCGGAATGGTTATCGCAGCAATATCAAAGCCTTCCGGAACCGGAAATGATGCAGGGATGATCGATTGCTGGATCTTCGATGCAACAAGCATCTCTGAACGTTTTCGTTCAATCTCCTCACTGTACTCCTTGATCTTTTGGATCATCAGGTTCATGCTGGTCTCAAGTTCGGTAAATTCAAGGGTGTGCATGCTTCTGATTGTATGATCCAGGTCCCCGTCTGCTATCTGGTGCACGTCGGTAACAATCTCCCGAATCGGAGCTGAAATACGCTTAGATACCAAAAGTGCCAGAATTATACCTGAACCGATCCCTACAATTCCAAACAGGATATACTGAAACAGCAGCATCTCAAGCTGTTCTTTCAGCCGGTCTCCGTACCTGATCACCGCGACGATACTATCATCAGACAGTGCCTGTGGGTTTTTCAGATCGATGAATAAAATGGTGGTGCGATCCCCCTGTACCGGGGAGCCAAATGATGTACCTGATCGTGACCTGAGAGCTTGTGTGATATCATCGGAGGGGAGGGGGAGTACCTCTTCAGAGATATTCTGATCTGAACTCCAGACCGCGACCCGGTTTCCCCAGATATCATAGATCTCAAGAACATCAATATCCGGGTTTTCATCCCATATCCGTCCGACCATATACTGGTACGAGAATTCAGACCTGATATCTGCAAAAGCATCAGATAAAAGACCAATCTCAAGAACATACCGGTGATCAGGAGTCGGGATGTATGCAAACTTCCTGAGATCTCCAAGGACCTTGAGATCACTCTGATTCTGAACTGATCTGACCACCCGATCCATGGCCGGGGTGCTGCCTTTCATGTGCTGTTTGAGTGCACTATAAAATTCAGGGTAATTTTTGAAGTCTACCCCCTTTACTGCAGGCTCTGTCGTATACAAAATGATCCCGTCCTCATTAAACACATAGAGATCAACCGTTGCATTTGTCTGCTGACTGAACCATTCTTTCAGTGAGAGAAGATCCATCGCCCCAGGATCCTGACCGCTTCTCGTATACTCTTCAAGATAGGTAGAGAGCATCTCTTCCATAACCGGATTTAAAGAACTGTCAATCAGATCCAGTCCCTTATTTACCAGCTGAACCGATTCGATCAATGTATGCTCAGTATATGCCTCTATTATGGCATGTTCCCTGATGACATCTTCCGTTGCCCTGATATAACTGATCGGTAATACTCCGGCAAGAACGAGGGCAATAATGAGAATGATGTAAAAAATGAGGTATTGCCGGATGGATACAATCATAAAAACGACTCAGGAACCCTGAACCGGGATGATATCAGTTACCGGTGCAATCGCAATGGTCGCACGTCTGATCATGGTGACGCCTAAAAGCCGGTGCATCGCCAAAAGGGAGCCTTTCAATAGTCCATCGGTTATCCGGGCCTCCATATCAGATTCAGGATTCCACGGGATATCATGCATCACGGCTCCACAGAGGTGTGCGTAGAGCTGTGAGGGATGAGACGGGGTTGGAAGAAGGGTAATTCTTTTCAGAAGATCTTCAGGAAACTTTTCCCTGGATTTTGGAATATCCACGATGTATCCGCATCCAAGAAGGGTTTCGCCACGGTACTGTGGATCAAGCACATCGACGGAGACAGTATCCAGGAGATTATCCTTCCTTGGAATATAATAGAGTGACTTGTGCTCTTCAGGGCGGGTCCCTTCTGACTGCTTCTTTTCTGCTGCCCTGACGAGTGAGGAAGTAATGTCAGAGCTGCACACTCCTTCAATACCTGCCTGGAAGGTGACGAAGCAGATACCCCCCCATGAGGGCCAGGTTTTCTCTGCAAACCGGAATATTTCTTCATACAGGGTCTGCAGGCTGACCGGTTTTATGAGGTTTTCAATCGTCAGAACAGCATGCATCGAACCGTCATAGGATACCTGAAAAAGCCCTGACTGGATGAGATCACCGGCCTCTATGATATCGCTGGTAATGAAATCAGGAGTCTTGTTCCCGTCCGCCGGCACCCAGATGACAGAACCGGATAAATCCATCATCTCACCGGCAAGGTCAGAGATGGTCGATCCATCAGTACCTATTGCACCAATACCTACACTATACCGACCCTTTTCATAGGGAATTTTCATGAAATCCTGCACCATTACCTCTCCGGCAGCAACCCGTGAAATATTCCCCCTGACCTTGAGATGAACCGGACCTGTGGTCAGGTGTGTTGCAGTAAAAATGCCATTTGTCTCTGCATTACCTGCCGGTCTGGTACTACTATGGGTCAGTGCTTCATGCAGTGTGGGGTAGATCTGAAATGCCTGAAGAAAACCACCCATCTTCAGAACTTTCTGGGTAAATTCACCAACCTGACAGAGAGAAACCGTTCCTTTGCGTTCATGGATCTTCCGGTAAACTTCCTGAAACACCCGGAGACCTGCTGAACTGATATAATCGACCCCGCCAAGGTCAAAAATTATCTCCCGATCACTCTCGCGGAGATCATTTCGGATCGCCTCCGCTACCTGCTGGGCACCAAATCCATCCATTCTTCCGGATAAAATAAGCGTGAGCGGACCTTCTGATCTCTGTATTGAAATATCCATACTCATTCTGAGTGGGATTTTAACATGCCTTCTATAAAAGAGTACGTTTTTTTAGACGGGGATATTTTGAAGAAGAAAAACAAAGTAAAATGAAGTCACATGCTCACAAAAGATCTGCTGGAGATAATCTCTCATGGTGAGAACTCAGGAGTCGAGTTCAAGCGAGATGATGTGAGACCTGAGCAACTTGCGAAAGAGATTGTGGCTCTTGCAAATCATCGCGGCGGTATGAT
>NZ_JAIWNS010000190.1 GCF_020216685.1 Methanospirillum hungatei
GATCCTCAGCAGAGTGATACATGGCGAGTGTCCGGAGATATTTCTTGAAATCCCGCCCTACCGGACCCCCCGGCTGAACATGGTCTTGAAAAAGACCTGGATGCGTCTTGTTGCGTTCATTGCGGAAGCGGTACCCTATCTGTTCCTGGGTGTCCTGCTGGTTAATATATTATATGCAACCGGATTTCTTGCCTGGCTCGGCACAGTGCTCGCTCCTCTCATTGTTGGCTGGCTTGGTCTGCCAAAGGAAGCATCCGGAGCTCTTCTGACCGGATTTTTACGAAAAGATCTGGCCATTGGTATGCTCCTTCCCCTGGAGATGTCCGCCCAGCAGATGGTTGTAGCGGTCACCACGCTGACGATGTACTTTCCTTGTGCCGGGGCCTTTGCAGTACTGTATCGTGAGCTTGGACTCATCGGAATGGTAAAATCGGTTATCATTATGGCAACCACCGCATTTTTCGTGGGTGGAATCATGCGGTTTATCTTGATTGGAGTATAATGAGGGAGAATAAGAAAATGGTGAAGGGATCTGATGGACGCATGTCTTTCAGGTTTCTGAGGAGATCCAATAAAAAATCCCCCTATTACCACTTTTTGCCTGTACAATCCCCTGCTGAACCATCAGGGCCAGTTTTTTTCTGACATCCGGTACCTGAAGACCGGTCATGTGTGCGATATCTTCAGCAGTACACGGACGACGCCGGAGTGTTTCATCTATCTGGGCAATACTATCATCCTGGGTAAGAATCGCTCCTGGTTCATCAAACCCGGTGATATCAACCGGTATCCCTCCTTCAGCAAAGAACTCCTGGATTCTCTTTAAATGCCGCGGGTCAGGTGAAGATACCCATGCTTCGGTCCCCGGCCGGTCAAGGTAATTGAGCTGGATCCGGTCAGGCCTGATGTGATATACCGCTGACCGGAGCGACCCGAGTTCATTTTCTGTGGTGTTCAGTCCGGGGATCAAAAATACCTCCAGCCAGATCTGCCCTGTATACTCATTCCTGAGACTTTGTAACCCCCGGATGATCCCGGTAACAGATAATCCCGGAACCGGCCGGTGAATTTTCTCGAAGATCTCCTGAGTGGTTGTTGTTATCGTCGGACTCACGAGATCAGCCTGGAGAAGGTCCCGCCGTACATCCGGGTCAGTGCAGAGACTTCCATTTGTCAGGACCGCTACCTTATATTGATCATAGTTTTGTTTCAGATGGGTCAATACAGGACCGAGGGAGAGCGAGAGGGTGGGTTCGCCTGATCCGGCGAACGTGATATAATCAAGTTTTGGGGATGAGGAGAGAATGGTATCCACCTGGTGTATGATCTCATCGGTTCGGAAAAACTCTCTTCGCTGTGATGTGAGATCTGTTGTTGCTCCGCATTCGCAGTACACGCAGTTATATGAACATGTCTTAAAGGGGATGAGATCAATTCCTAGAGATCGTCCAAGTCGTCGTGAGATAACCGGCCCGAAAATGTGGTGAGTCATAGTTTCAATGGGATACCTGAATAATCGAATTCACTGGGTTTCTCTCAATGGAATGATATTCAATCCATCTATCTTTTTGAAGTCTTTCGTATTATCTTTCAGTATTCCATCAGCATTGCCTAATGCCTGAATGCCAATGATTGCATCATTTATTCGAAGTTCCTTATCACAACTGGTAAATATGGCTTTATTCATTATTTCATAAGAAATGGGAAGATATGTGATGTATTTTGAGGATAAGATTGCTTATGTTCTTTGCATCGCTTCTTCTTTACCCAGCATACGGGTTAGGATGTGGTACGTCTCAGAAATTATGATAGTATTCAAAAAAGTATTATCAGAAGCAATCATTTCCTCGATAATGGCAAGACTCTCTTTCTGCTCAGGCATTGTTGCATTATTTGCGAAAATGAGTATATTAGAGTCAATAATTACCTGCAATCTGACCAGAACTCATTTTTCATTGCTTCAATGTCACTTCGGGTGAATTTTTCTTTTGAATTTGCAGGTTCCCGTATGGATTTCAGGAACGGATCCTCATCGGATTCCCGGTGAATGACTATTGTATCATTATCCATCACCTGTAGAGATACTTTTTCAAATGGTCTAAAGAGCACTTTCTCATTTATCGCGTTAAGAGAAATTTTGAGATCCTGATCTATCTGAATTACTGTATTCATAAGGCATCTTTTCTGGTTTACCTAGATATAAGTTATCAATTTAGTATCATAATGGATGTACTGAAAGAATACTTTTCTCAAAAATAAAAACCTGATCAGGATATGTAAGGATCTATAGAGATCCCACCGCTGTAACAGATTTTACCAGAAACAGCGTCCCCTTCTTCCTCGAGAGCCTCCATATGCACAGCCTCTTCCCCCGCCATAGGGTATTCCTCCACGACCTCGTCCGTATACGGGTGTCTGACCCTGAACAGGTGGCTGAAATATGGGTACATTTTCGCTGGTAACTCCTGTCTGGTTTTCTCCGGAAGATGTAGTTTGAGCCTGTTCCGGCTGGTATACAGTGCGGCAGTATCCAAATCCTCTTCCGGTCATGGGACCCCTTCCAATGGGTCCGGTTCCATCAAATCGTGGCATAGGTATACTCCTGGTACGATGTATCGTACCATTATTACTCATATGAGTAAAAATACATAAAAGTATCTCAAAACGTTCGTTCCATGCACCATCCTCTACCGGGATATTCGGCTTAAAATGGGCATTCTCTGAATTTAATAAGAAAAAAAAGATATGGAAATAAAAGATCTTGAGTTTAATTGTAATCTGCCCTGGTTTTTTCATCACCAAGAGTAGGGGCCAGCATGTCTTTCCATGATTCAGAATCCCATGTCCCAAGATTAGTATGTGTCTCATAGTAACTTGTTGGAATGGGATGTGTGCCGATCACCACTTCGATTCCATATTTTTCCGTGATGAAGGATGAGAAATATTTTATGCGTGGACATGGGGGGTATCCTATGATCATTCCCGTGGCCAGGTGAATTATCTCAGCACCGTTCTTTTTCATCTCTGCCGGAGCATATTCAATATTCCCGCCCGGACATCCATTACAGGTGGCAAATCCAACCAGTTCAATCTCCATTCCCTTATACCTGCTGAAGGCTCCTTCACGGTTGTGCAGGGACCTCAGGCATTTGCCTCCGGCACATGTTCTGTACCGATCACAGATAATTATCCCGATTTTTTTGGCTTTACTCATAGAATCTCCCATTCCTTCTCAGTATTCTATTAGAGTTTGGAAAACCAGAGCGAAAAAAGTTGGTTATACTCCGGAAACCACCGGAGGAATGTATGCTGACATCGGTACCGGGTTTTGAATAATACTTCTTTGGTTCAGCTCTTCAAGGAGACGGGATATCTCACCTAGTTCATCCGGATGGGACACTCCTGCCTTCTCATACTGCTCAATTGCAGTTTCAAGGGCTGCTTTAGCTTCCGCAAACCGGTTTAAGCTATAGAGAACTCTTCCCTTTCCTGCATATGAAGCCCAGTTTGATGACGCCCCTTTTGCATACGAGATGGCTTTCGTGTAGGCATCAAGTGCTGAAAGGAATCTTTTCTGGCTTTCAAGAGCTATCCCAAGGCCATACCATGCATCGGACGAATCAGGTTTTAGAGCGGTTGCAGCCTGAAAAGCCGTAAACGCAGCACGATAATTTCCTCCCTCGAGAGCAGCAAGCCCCTCTGATATATGAGTATCATATGCATCAGAACCAATTACCGGGGTCGGGGTCGGGGTGACTCCCCGGTCAAGTACCGTACTCATCAGGTTTTGATCAATTTGGGCAAGCAGCCAGTTTGGGGCACTAAAGAGTGAACCATGGGACCATCCGGGTTCGTAGGGAATCATCCCTGATGGTACAAGTTCTGGATCAAACGAATACCCGTTGTAGTACGTTTTGTTGACATCCGCACCAGAAGGGATTCCCAGTATAATCAATGTTATAGCCAGGACGAAGAGTATTGATGTGAGATGAGACATAGATAATTGATCTCATATGGGAAATAAATAGTTTGTCCTATGAACACAATTATCATCAGACGCTATAATGGGTATGTTCCAATGTCTCAAATATCAGAAAAACAAATTTACCTTATATGGAAGTAATCATCAGGGAAAATGGTGATCTAACCATCCCTCATACAATATTTGCCAATACGAATTTCAAGCCCGGCCAAAAAGTAATCATTACCATTGAATCTGGAAAAATTATAATTTCTCCAGATAAAGGAGAAATATTAGAAAGATTTAAGCAACTTTCTAAAAACAATTATATTACTCATATTGATTCGGATGAGATCCATGAGCAGATGATTCTCGAGAAATTTAAAACAATATGAAATATATTGACTCAAATTTTTTTATTTATGCTACAGCAAGTGATACTCCTGAAGGTCACTGGTGCAGAAAAATCCTTGGTCATATAATGGAGGGTGAATTCATTGCATGTACCTCCACTCTAACCTGGGACGAAATTGTCTACGTGCTGATGAAAAAGATAAACCGTGAGATCGCTCTTGAATGTTCAGAATATTTTCTCTCACTACCAAATGTACATTATATTGATGTCAGCCCTGAAATTCTGAAATCAGCACATTTTATTATGACCCAATACGCAATAAAACCAAGAGATGCGATACACGCAGCCTGGATGTCACATCAGGGTATTGACACGATGATCACGGAAGATACCCATTTTGATCGGATTCCATCAGTAAAACGAGTATGGATAAACGATATCCCATGATACAGACCTGAAGGTCTCTACTCTTAAACCTTCTTACAAACAGCAGCGAAAAAAAGAAAAAATATTTTTTCCCGTTTAACGGGCTGGCATGAGAAGAGTACGCTCTCCGCAGGCTACGAACTCGCGGATTGCACCCTTTGCGAACTCCTTCCGTGGCTCGGCAAAGTCGAACGGCAGGGATGGGTCTGCGAAGGTGATCTTGATCAGTGGGGACAGACAGAAACCATCGTTTCTGGTGTAGTGGGAAGATGCAACAATTGCTGCGTATTCTCCCTGGTGACCCACGTTCATTGCGTAGTTCGGGTAGTTTGGACCACGGTATTCACCGATACAACCCTCGTCAGGTCTGACAGAGAGTGAGTTGGTTGAACCACACTGGTCCTGCAGGTCGTATCCGAAGAATCCGAGACGTGACCAGCCTTCCTTGTGCATGAGCATGGAAAGGTACCATCCGTTCAGACCAGCGTTGGAGTTTGCAGTTGCAACACCGACAGACAGACCGGATGCTGCTGCGATAACTCCTGCACGCTGGGAACCACCGAAGTGGTCTTCCATCATGGTTGGGAACTGTTCGTACTGCTCCATTGCATTGAGGGTGACCTCTCCGGCAATGTCGTTCACGACGTCCTGGGTTGGCTTGACCTTGTCCTTCGGGCTTGGGTTCTTCCAGTCGACTTTGTACTTGTCCTTGATGTAGTCCATACCGTAGTAGGTGAACTCATCGAGGATGTTGTCGGTGTATGCTGCAGTTGCATACTGGGTAAATCCGACACCACCAGACATGTAGGATCCGAGCCAGATCTGGTCGAAGAGCATGGTTCCTGCACCGACAACCTCAAGGGATGCCCGTGCCGGGTCGTTCGGGTACTTCCGGTTTGTCTGGACCATGTCAGCAAAGTGACCGAACATGATTCCACCTGGTTCATTCGGGCCACGGGCACGACGGGCCGGGAGGTGGCTTGCCATCTGGATAACACCAGCGTGCTTTGCTGCAAAGGAAAGATCAGCGACTGCTGCTTCTCCGGCACACATGCGGTATGCGGTAATGAAGGACATACCGATCTGCATGGCTGACCACCGGGAGGTAGTTCCACCATCACAGGTACGTGAGACGATGGTCGGGATGTGAATTGCCTGCCAGAGTGACTTGCCAACAGCCTCATTCAGATGCTCTGCCTGCTTTGCCGGGAAGAGCTTGTTGACGTCAAGAACGAACTGCTTCTCGATCTGGTCTGCAAGTTCGGAGTCTCCGGTAAAGACCTTTACATAACAGTCATCGACGACACTTGGGTGGGTCTCAACCATGTGTTCCTGAACGACTGCACCACCAGGCATTGCGTGGTTAAGGATGTGAAGGTACTCGTTGATGGTCTCCGGGGTGATTTCCTTGCCAAGACGCTTCTGCAGGGTCTGGTGTGCAAGGTCCATGTTGACGATGATGGTACGACGGATATCATCCCACATCTGCTGCATTGCCGGGTTGTTGACAAAGTGCAGGTCGTCACCCTCTACAAAGGTTCCGGTTCCGGAGACTTCGTAGGTCATGAGCTGACGCTGACCCATTGGCAGACCACCAAGGTGGCACCGGTTCGGGTCGTACATGGAGATTCCACGGCGAAGTTCTACCTTCTTGGATGCCTCCATGAACTCTTTCTTTCTTGGGGACTGGTTCAGACCACCAAAGTTGTAAAAACCAGTCTTGGTATCTGCGACGTCTCCCTCGAATTTGGTCTTCAGTGCTTTGAGGAAAAGTTTCTGTGCTCTCTCAATTTTTGCCATATTTAGTACCTCCTTACTCCACCGGCATGAAACCGTACTTTGTTCTCAGGGAGTGAATACGCTGGATATATTCGATGTACTCAGCGTCGCTCCGGTAAGAGGTACCAACGAGTGAGTGGAACATCGTAGTGTTTGCCTTCAGCCAGGCATCGTCCATTGGCTTTCCTACATCGACCTTCTTGTCGAGCGGGGTACCAATCTGGTCCTTTACGTACTTGACTGTGCCGCCCTCGAGGATACACCGCTGCAGCATGTCAAACATCATACCGTCTTCTGCAAGACGGAGGGAGTGACCATGTACGGTTGCACCACGGATACCGACACGGGCCGGGTCGAAGAGGTTGGTGTTAATCAGGTCTGCAGAGATTTTTTCAAGGTCACGCTCACGGCACTCGACGATCTGACGGCCGGACAGAGTTCCCGGGTCGATACCACGGTAGCGGTAACATTCGGTGTATGTTCTCTGGTATGGCTGAGATGGTGCATTGAACATGGAGTCAGCGAACTGGATGTACCGGACACGGTCTCCAGCCTTTGCTCCGTCGGTCGGGGTGACAATCTTTCTGATCGGACAGTCCGGCTCGCCCTGTTCTGCGAGTGGCGGGTGTGCAGTCGGGTATGCCTGACCTGGTGCACGGTGACCAAGGATGAGAACGATGTCTTCATCGGTAACATTACGGATTTTTTCGAGCTTTACATTTGGGTTCATCTGCTTGCGCCGGTTCTCGGCTACAATAGACTGGCCCGGACCATACTGTGGAGTATATGCCATATCTTTATCTCTCCAAATCTGAAGTTTTCATAAGTTTCATGACTTCGTGAATGACTTCGCTGATCTTCTCACGTGACGGGGTCTGACCCCTCGTGACACCACTGACAATCGCCATAACTGTCCCTTTTGTCCGGACATTCTCTTCAGCTGGCATCACAAACGCCGTTTTTACCCCTTCCCTTGCAAAATCCTCGTAATCAACAGGAGCCTGACAGACCACAACCGCCGGAATATCACAGTCCTTTAAGATAGACCTGACCTTATGGACGATATGTGATCTGACATTTCCATGGTGCAGAACCGCAACTTTATGGCGGTTAACCTGGATTATTTCCTTCTCATTCAGGCCGAAATATGCTCCCAGCACATGACCGGCACTCTTGGGGGCATCAGGGGGAATCCCGGAGCCCGCGTTGAGAATCATGGTGCTGATACTATATTCAACCCCCTGTGCCCGCAGGGCAGACGTGATATCACAGACCGGCTTTGTGACATGCCGGCGACCGGGGGACATCCCTACGATGATGACGTCAGGATATCGGCATTCGGAGATCGTCCCCCGTTGGGCAAGGGCCCCTCCTTTTCCCATACCCGCACTTTCGCGGCAGTCAACAACCTGTGTTACCCGTCCGATTGGCATTATTTATGTCCCTGGATGAGTGTCGGTCCGGTTTTATTTTTGGGATCGACCAGACCTAACATGATTTCGTTTGCATTCGGGCCGTACTTCGCATAGTCAACCTGGGTCGGGGTTGATCTCATGAATTTTCCTTCCTTGACCGAGTATGAAAAATTCGTGAAGACTTCCTTACAGGCTTCCTCTACCTGCGACACAATATCCCGTGTTTCCAGTTCGAGAAGGAATGTTCCCACCTGCACCCTGAGGTCAACATCCGTTACCCCGACCCGGATTGTTGCCTTTCCGGAATGGGGGTTATCCAGGCCCCGTGCGGGGCCATAGGGGACTTTCTGGGGTATACTCGGGCCGTTAATGACGATCCTTCGGATCCCGGGTATGACCGCCAGTTTATTGAGGATTTTCTCAACAGTTTCAGGTTTTAAGAGGCGCTCGGTGACGATCCTGCATTGCGGGAATTCAGCATCAGCCATTGTGCGAAACCTTGGGGATTTATGCTCCCTGAGCGATGTGCTGAATCGGCTGGGCAAACTCTGGGATCTTACCAAAGGTGTCCTGGTAGACTTTAGAGGTGCTCTCCGGGCTGAACATCTGGGTTCCTGCATCAAGAGCACAGGCAGCGACGATACAGGGGAGACCAACACCGGCTGCATGACGGGTAACGACGTGGTTACCGTTGAAGATACCTGGACCTCCACCACCGTAGATTGAGTGGCTGAAGAATGAGAATCCGACTGCTACACCCATGACACGACCATAGTCACAACCTGGAAGTCCGGTCTCGTGCTCAATGAGGTCGTTGAAGTAGAGCAGGGTTGAGGATACTGCCTGGGCAAACCGGCCGGCACCACAGTTTACCATGGTTGCTGCCATAGTTCCGGCTGCAGTGTAGGCGTTCCAGAGCATTGGGTCCTTGGTCTCGTAGAAGGTGTATCCGGATGGTCCCTTCTTTCCTGGGGTGATGACCTTGTCTTCGATTGCTCTCTCGACAAGTGACTGGACAACGGTACCGATGGTTCCGGTTGCGCCATTCTTCTTCACGAGGTCATAGACCAGGTTGTTCGCGTTCAGACCCTGGTAGGCGTAGAGAAGGAGCTGTGCACGCTCGAATGGTCCGATTGCGGCTCCCATCTCGAACTCTCCTGCCTGTTCAAAGGTTGCGGAGAGTGCTGCACCCTGCATTGCATTCTTGTTGGTGATCATGACACAGTGGTTTGCCTGGATGTTCCTGAGAGCATATCCAAGACCTTCATTGTTCTGTGGAATGGACAGAATGGATGCACAAGCTGAGCCTGACGGGTCCATAGTCTGTGGGTAGGTACCCCAGAATGCTGCCTTGACAGTTGAACCGTTGAACATGTCGACGTTGAACTGGTCAATGACTGCATAGGTTGCTGCTGCTGAAACAGCGGTCATTGCTGCATCGTAGGTTGCTGCTGCATCGATACGTGCAGTTGGGACGGTACAAAGCAGGAGCTTACCGCCACCGAATTCCTTGATCTCGGTGTCATCGCCCTCAGTGACCTGGAGCATCTTGAACATCTTCTCCTTGATTGCACCTGCATTGGCAACAAGGTCAAGGTTGAGTTCACGTCCTGGGATCTGGTTCTTTCCGGCCTTTCCGGTCTTAAGAAATGCCTCTGCTCCACCAAGGTTCACTGCAACAGTTCTCTTGGTAAGGCTGATCATCTTCTTGATGCCGGCGTTTGTCAGCGGGCTTACTTTATCTAAGGCAACACCGCTTTTCAGCAGCTTGCCCTGATCGTCATAGAGATCGATTGTGTCGGAAAATTTTGCCATATGGTTCCTCCGATGTTCCTTAAAACCTGTACGATTTTGTCACTGTATACTGGAAGGAAATCTGTTACTGATAGACTGTAATCACTCGTACACGTCCCCTTTACGGGACTGATGATATGTCTGAAGATGTAGATATAAATCTAACGGTTTGATTCTCGGAGAAACTTTATATTCTCTGTTAAGTTTTCATTAATTAATTGAATTAATTTTATATGCATCTGCTTTTTTATGATGATCAATATTACAAAAAATAACTTTTTTAACTACCTAATTGTACTTCGAAATTTTTTTGTGC
>NZ_JAIWNS010000191.1 GCF_020216685.1 Methanospirillum hungatei
TGGGCCGGGTATGAGGTCTGTGCGGTTGATCATTTCTGTGATGCCGATCTCCGGAAACATATGGTCTGCTGCATGTCGTTTGATGAGCTGGCCGAGCTCCCCATCCGAATCAGGGAGATGTGCGGGAGGTATGCCATCGATGCTATCATTCCAACTTCCGGGGCCGAAACACTTGAGGATCTTCCTGCTCCGGTCTTCGGGACCGATGCCCATACGGCACGGCAGTTCCTCAACAAGGGATTTGTACAGGACTGGTTCTCAGGGCTTGCTATCCCGGTCCCTCCGCTTGCAGAACCAGGGGAGTTCCCGGCAATGCTCAAGCCACTCTCCGGTTCAGGGGGGTGGCGTAATACCATAGTCAGTTCCCCGTCGGATATCGATGCATGGAAAGAGGCCTTTCCTGATGAACCATTCCTGCTGCAGAGGATAGTGCAGGGAATTCCTGCATCGGTCTGTGTTGTTGCCGGATGTGGCCGGGCACAGGCACTTGCGGTTAACCGTCAGATTCTCCGGGGTGAAGGCCCATACCGGTTCGGGTTTGCCGGTTCCCTGACCCCCTTTGACCATCCACTGCAGGATCAGATGATCTCCTATGCAGAACGGGCAGCAGCAGCGTCTGGGTGTCTTGGTATTCTTGGGATTGATTTCATGGTCAGCGATAGCGAGGTCTATGCAATTGAGCTCAACCCCCGGTTTGTAGCAACCCTTGATACCATCGAGACCGCGACCGGGATAAATCTGGTGAAAATACACCTGGATGCCTGCCAGGGAGTTCTGCCAGATGCTATGCCAGTTCCGAAGCAGTATGCCCTCCGCCGGATTCTCTTTGCTGACCGGCAATGCGCCGTTCTGGATGATCTCTCCTTCCTTGCTCCGGGAGTTGCCGACATTCCGGTCCCTCCCGCCTCATTTGAAGAAGGAAGTGCGGTTATTAGCGTGTATGGATCCGGGCCTGATCCGGCGTCTGCACAGATGGCACTGGATACTACTATCAGGGTAGTGGGGCAATATATACGGTGATGGCTTCCCACGAGGAGATACTGGCTGACAAGGCTATTTTTGCATATCTTCACCGGATGATTGGGGATGAGGGAATTGAACTCATCCGGCGGTTTCCGACAGATAAGGAATACAGTGATGAAGAACTTGCAGAGGTCACAAAGATAAACCTGAACTCAGTCAGGAATACCTTGTACACTCTGTATGAACACCGGCTGGCAAAATATCGCAGAATAAAAAATAACGAGACCGGCTGGCTGACCTATCTCTGGGAACTTGAACTGGACAATATGTATGATTCAGTCTCAAAGGATCTTGAGATAATTCTGGAAAAACTTCGGAAGCGGTACAAATACGAGAGTGAGAACGCATTCTATAGCTGTCCGAACTGTGGAAACACAATCACATTTTCGGATGCAATGGATTCACAGTTTGTCTGTCAGGAATGTGAAAACAAGATGGTTCATTTTGACAATGACCTGCTGGTGAATGCTCTGCAGAAACGTATTGCACGTATTGAAGAGAATCTCGGTCATGTGTAGTCCGGGAGACGAATATTTATCTTTTCTTTCCGATGCAGGGTGTGATCCCGGAGTCATTGAGCATTGTCGTGTTGTCCGTGATGTTGCGATCCGGATTGCATCTGACATCGCCGGTGCAGGAATAAAAGTAGACGCTCAATTAGTTGCTGCAGGAGCGATCCTTCATGATATCGGCCGGTCCAAAACTCATGGGATGGGCCATGCTGATGAAGGAGGGATTATCTGCCGGTCACTTGGGTTTGATGAGTCCCTCTGCCGAATTGTTGAGCGGCATATCGGAGCTGGTCTTCAGGCCAACGAACGGGCAGAGTTTGGACTTTCTGCTGTTGACCGGATTCCTGAAACGCTGGAGGAGAAGATTGTGGCCCATGCTGATAACCTGGTGAAAGGAACCCGGGTGATAAGCCATGAAGAGTTTGAATCATCGTTGGAACGGTTTGATGAGCCGATCAGGAAACGGTTTCTTGCACTGGCAAATGAACTGGAGCGGCTGAAAACGCCTGATCCAGAATCTTCATAGAATAAGTCTCTTTACAACCGGTAACTCCCTGAGTTCATCGATGACTCCGGGGGGCATTTTTCCTTCGGCGATGATCACCAGGCGCGGCTCTTCAGAGAGGTGGGGATCAGTGACAAAAACCTGCCGCAGGCCTATGTTGTGGGATGAGAGTATGTGAATGCAGGCATCAACAATACCCGGCCTGCTCGCGTCCTGGGGTATGACGGTGATGACAGAGAGAGAGAGGCTCTCAGCAATGACGGAGAGATCAGGGGTGGCCCGCATGTTAATGAAGATGTCCCGAAAGGGTGAGGTGAGGATACGGCGGGCGGTGGCTTCGACGACCCTCCGGTCAACATGGAGTTTGGCGGCAACCTGCGTCGCTGCCACCGCGATGGTATTACATGCGATTTTCCCATCCTGATTTACTCCGAATCCGTTTTCGAGAAGAAACCTGACGACCCGTGTTTGTGACGGGGAATCTTCAAACCAACCGAGAATCGCAGACCACATAGATCTTTTTCTGTTCTTCATTGGTATTAGACAGTGGGTCTTCTCCGTGAGTGGAATAGATAAGTTCTTTACGTACTACATCGACCTTATTCAGGCACAGAGACCCGATGTTCAGGATACATTCTGATCTCCGGTAATACGGTGCAATTATTGTTCATTGAGCGAGGGTATCCGAGCCAGGTCAAAGGAGCAAGGTTGAGGGCCTTGTCGCGAAGGCGTTCGAGCGTTCAAATCGCTTCCCTCGCATTCTTCTTAAAATTCTTCTTGTCATTGAAAGTTATTTTTAAGTTATTATTTTATACAAATGGCTTATTCATAATAACGAGCCCTGAATTTAGGCAAACCTCTCTCGCATATCGGGAGGTGACGTCAAGGTCAATATTCTTCGGGATCTTTATCATCCGGTGGATTTTGGTTTTTGAGATACTGGGTTTTTCAAAAAAATTAAAATTCTTATTATAATTCCATCCATTTTCTAGTTATGAATGAAAACCGTTTAAAATCATTGTCTTCGGAAATCACGAATTTGCATCCTGCAAGAGCGGCAGTAGCAGCATGCAGTGCATCCCTGGGATTTATTGGGTATTCTGTAAGGAGTTGTGTGCAGTTGTTATCACTTTTTTATCAACGGGAATAAATTTCAAGTTCGCGATATTGAGAAAAATTTCAGACAATCTTACCGCATCTTCATGCGAGAACTCTTTTTTGATTTTATAGAAGTACTCATCAAAGGTAAGATAAGAGGTGCATGCGGAAACCGATCCCGTTTCAATCATGGAAATAACAGATCTACACCATTCACCTTTTACTCCAGAGTCACCTGATGCATAGATGACCATATTGGAATCAAGATAATACATTATTTATCCAACTCTTTCATGGAGCATTTCATCATAATCACTATCAGAATCAATCTTTAATATCCGATTGTGTTCATGGGCAAACTGAGAAAACCGGCTGGAAGCTTTTCTTTCTGATGGGATAATATGCAGAGAATCATCCTCCTCATAGAGAATAATTTTTTTCCCAGGAAAAAAATCCAGGTTTTTTCTCATCGTGTCTGGAATAATGATCTCTCCATTATCACCGATAATTACTTCAATCATATTCATAGGATTTAATGTATTAGATTTGTGTATGATGTATTATTACCTATCCGGGGTAAGAACTGCTATCCTACCTAATATTTACTGTTTATCCACTATTTCCCGATAGGTGAACTCTTTCATGATTTTTGATATTGATTACACCCATTGAGGGTTAAATAATCTTCCATTTAACGTGCTAATCATCGTTGTCACTTTGTCCAACGATGTATCTAAATAGTATTGTACTAGTACAATATTGTATGAGTTCGATCTCGAACATGGAGACGGCCCTTCTGGGGCTTCTCTCTGAAAGACCGATGTATCCGTATGAGATTGAAAGAGACGTGTGGGAGCACGACATGCGGTACTGGACCGAGATCTCACTCTCATCCATTTACAAGGTTCTGGAAAAACTCGAGAAGAAACTGCTCGTTGACGTAAACCTGACCGTCACCGATACCAACAAGGTCAAGAAGATCTACTCCATCACCGAAAAAGGAAAAAAGGAACTCAAAGAGAGGATCGTAGAGATCATGTCTGAACTGGAGATCACCATCTATCAGATTGATCTCGCCCTTGCAAACCTGCACCTTCTGACGAAAGAAGAGGTGAACGAAGTTCTGGATAAATATCTGAAGTCCATCGATGAGCGTATCACCTGTTACCAGGAACTGGAGCAGTTTTTCCTTGAACACAAATGTCCGGTGGGAAATCTTGCCCTGTCAAGGAGACGGCAGTTTCTCATCAAGGCAGAACGGGAATGGGTTCTTAGTTTTCTTGATGAATATAATGCAGAAGCCGGAGGGGAAGGAAATCAGAGGCGATTGAACTCTCCGGTGTCAGGGTCCATAACCTGAAGAATGTCTCGCGTATCTTCCAAAGAACCAGATTGTTGTCTTTACCGGGGTATTCGGAAGTTTCTTTCACGAATCAGGTGCAAAATTGCAGGATAAAGGTGACTCATGAGTAATTCAGTCATATTGGATGTATCAAATTTTTCATATGCGTATGGTGATGTACAGGCAGTAAAAGATGTCTCATTCAGAGTAAAAAGGGGAGAATTCTTCTCTTTTCTCGGGCCAAACGGAGCAGGAAAAACAACGGTGATAAACACCCTTATCACGCTCCTTCCCATGCAGGAAGGGACGGTCACCGTTGCAGGATATGATCTCAGAGCAGACCATGTCAAAGTCAGGGAGTCAATCGGGATTGTATTTCAGCAGATAACGCTTGACAAGGATATGACGGTCAGGGAAACCCTTGATTTTCACGGGGATATCTACGGAATGGGCCTGGAGGATAAAATGCAGCGAATATCAGAACTTTTGACCCTTGTGGAACTTGAAGAGAAGGCCGATGCACTTGTCAGCACTCTTTCAGGTGGGATGAAACGCAGACTTGAGATTGCCCGTGGTCTGATGACACGTCCGCAGATTCTCTTTCTTGATGAACCGACCATCGGGCTTGATCCACAGACCAGACAGAAGACCTGGGAGTATCTCAGAATGGTAAACCAGGAAGGAACTACCATCTTCATGACGACCCATTACATGGATGAGGCTGATATCCTCTCTGATTCGATTGCACTCATTGATCATGGAGAGATCATACAGAGAGGAACACCGGATGAGCTCAAATCAGGCCTTGGAAAAGATATCATCTATCTAGAAACCACTGACAACAGTGCTGTATCAACCAGAATTCAAGAAATACCGGGTATCACCGGGATTCAGCCATGTTACGGGAAGTTACTCATATTCTCCGGAAATGACGGGGCACAGGTGCTTCCTGACATCATCAGGGCTGCGGATGAACAGGGAATCACGGTTACGTCAGTCAGTCTGAAAAAACCCACGATGGATGACGTCTTTATGCATTATACCGGAACGGAGATCCGGGATTAGGTGATTCTCTATGGTTTCAGGATTTATTGCGGTATTCAAACGTGATATTCGCCGGTATGTCAGATTCAAGGATCAGCTCTTCACCTCGATGCTTCATCCCATCCTCTGGCTTGCTCTCTTTGGTCTTGGGATGGCAGGAAATTTTGAACGTATTCTTGGTGGTGGTTCTGCTCCGGCAGGGATGATCTCCTATGATTACCTGACCTTCATGTGTCCGGGGATGATTGCTGCAACGATTCTCTTTGCAAACCTGTACGGTGGATTTTCAGTCCTCTTTGACAAGAACTGGGGAATTCTCCGGGAGATCATGGCAAGTCCGATGCCGAGGCGTGATCTGATCACCGGAATATCCCTTTCATCAGTTACGAAGTCTCTGATTCAGACCGTTATAATCATCGTATTCGGGATGATCCTCGGAGTCACCTTCTTCTCCGGAGAGAGCATTGGAGGAGTGATCATATCCCTGGTCGGCATGGTCCTCTTTGTTGCTGTCTTTTCAGCAGCGGTGCTCTGTGTTTCTCTCTATGTTGCATTCAAAATATCATCACCGGAAGGATACCAGGGAGTCACGACAGTACTCTCCATGCCGGTGTTCTTTGCCTCAAATGCCCTCTATCCATCGGCAGGACTTCCTCCCGTTCTGCAGGAGATTGCTCTCATAAATCCACTGACTCATCTTTCAAACGGGCTCCGGTACTTCTCAATGGGTGATCATTTCAGCGCACTTGGGCTGGAATTCATCTATAATAGCACAGAGATCCTGGTATCGTTCATCTACCTCCTGGTCTTTGCACTGGTGACGTTCCATTTCGCTCTCCGGGCAGTTGAGCAGTCGGTAATTACCTGAACCCTGCCTCTTTTCCTTATGAACGGGGCAATTCTGAAAAAATATTCCTCTTCCCTGCATATATTATATGACTAACATCTCTCGATTAGTTGTCTGAAATCCAAATATTGTGAAAAGAACATGACACTGATTCATAAGCCGGTTATTCCAGAAGGTCTTCCAATCACGGAGGCACAGATCAGAGATTTCTGTACCCGGTATCATATCTCTACGTTTTCATTCTTTGGATCAGCCAGCACAGGGACTCTCCGGCCTGACAGTGATATCGACATCATGATCACGTATGAACCGGGGTTTCACCCGGATCTCGTTACGTACCATGAGATGATCGAAGAAATGGAGAAGATATTTGAGAGAAAGGTGGATATCGCTGATAAAAAGCAGGTCGAGAAAAGTGAAAACTACATCCGCCGGATTGGGATGCTCAAAAACCTAAAGCCAACCCACCGGCAGATCTCGTATCTTCTTGATATTCTGCTTTATATTCGTAGTATTGAACGGGTGTATGTGAACAATGAGGAAGAGAATGCTACAGATCCGGTATCAAGAAGACTCTGTCACGATGGATTGGTGTATCAGGTCATCCGGCTTTCACGAATAGCACAGCTCGTTTCATCGGAGGTGAGAGAAACACTCCCAACCATCCCCTGGGATGAGCTTGATCAGATAGCAGATATGGATCTCCTTGATGAACCGGATAGAGAGTTGATACAGGATATCCTCACACGCCTCCGTGAATCGGTCACCGATCTTCAGAGCAGGATTCCTGATGAGGAGACTTTTACCAGGAAGGTTGAGGAGCAGGGATACTGGAGTGGAAATGGAGAATAAGCTGAAATAATTCCCCAGAATTTCCATCTATAGCAATTATATCTTTTTTTGGTGCATAACCATATCGAAAATCTCTCCGAATTTTATCGACATTCTGAAGGTGGGCTGCTTTTATGTATCCCATCTTTTCCAGTATTCGGATGCTGACATGGTTTTCACCGCAGAGTGTCCTGATCACTATATGGACCCCCTTTCTGTCTGCTCAATATGGTCAATGGCGAGCTGACTAATTCTCCTCCCTGTAAAACCGGGTTTTAAGTGGATGCTGAGTTCAGCAGTCCGTTTATATTCCTGCTTTTTTTAACCGGGTAAGAAAACAGTACCCAGTGACCTCACCTCCTTCGTGAATGAAAAAAGACGAAAGCGGGGTTTATTCAGAATATCATCTCCTCAAGTTCAGGTATTGGTATCCGTTCACTATGGAAGGTAGCTGTTGTATTGAGGATGTAATGATCGGAGATCTCCTTGACTTTTGGGAGATCTTCATGGGTTATGGGAGTGAAATGGATAATTCGTTAATAAGAGTGGGATGAATTATGAATGGTTATTTCGCTGCAGAGATTATTTTCCGGTAATCTTCTTCAGGTATCTCCCGCATTGCCTGTCTGAAATGCCCGGACCACATGGTCTTATTCGTCACAAACCCAAGTTCAGGAATTAATGGTTTAATCTCCACCGGCTCTTTGAATATCTTCACTGGTTTGAGCCTGAACCGGTATGGAAACACCTCTTCTCCCATCTGGGGTGGAGCGGTGAAGAGCGGTTTTCCATCTTCAAAGAGTTCGGTTACTTTGAACTCTCCCATGATAGCAGAGGGAAGGACAGTATCTCCATGTGTTTCGGACCTGACATACATGAGAATAGTATCACCGGGTTTCACTCTCGAATGAAGTCCTTTGCTCCGTTTTGGAACACCCCAGATGTTGTGTTTTTTCACAACCTCCCAGTTCTGCCGGTTCCCTGATGCTATCCAGATTGCCATAGTATCTATGTAGGCCGCACCAGTATTTGAAAACATATATCGTTTGTCACGATTAACCCTCTAATCTCTGAATATGGCCCGTGGGAAAAAGACAAAGGAAACAACCGCAGCAAATCTTGGGTTTGAGGCAACCCTCTGGGCAGCGGCTGATAAACTCCGGAACAATATGGATGCGGCTGAGTACAAGCATGTCGTCCTTGGTCTCATTTTTTTGAAATATCTTTCTGATGCATTTGAAGAGAAACACTCCTCGCTTGAGCAGGCATACTCGGATCCAAAGAGCACCTGGTATATTGCTGAACCTGAAGTCCGGTACGGGGTGATTGAGGATCCGGATGAGTACAGGTCGGAGAACATCTTCTGGATTCCAAAGGAGGCACGCTGGTCCTATATCCAGCAGAATGCGAAGCGTCCGGAGATCGGGAAGATCGTCGATGATGCGATGTATGCCATCGAACGAGATAATGCCGTTCTGAAAAACATTCTTCCCAAGGAGTATGCCCGTCCCGGTCTTGATAAGGAGAAACTGGGAGAACTCATCGATCTCATCGGGACACTGAACCTGAGCGACTCTGAAAACCGGTCAAAGGATATTATCGGCAGAGTGTATGAGTATTTCCTCTCCGAGTTTGCGAGTGCGGAAGGGAAGAACGGCGGTCAGTTCTATACGCCCCGGTGTGTTGTTCAGACGCTTGTTGCGATGATCTCCCCCTTCAAGGGTCGGGTGTATGATCCCTGCTGCGGGTCTGGCGGGATGTTTGTCCAGAGTGAGAGGTTTGTGGAGGCTCACGGTGGCCGGATTGGTGATATCTCCATCTACGGGCAGGAGTCCAACCCAACGACCTGGAAACTGGCAAAGATGAACCTTGCTATCCGGGGGATCGACCATGATCTCGGGGCTGAACATGCGGATAGTTTCCGGCGGGATCTGCATCCACATCTGAAAGCGGATTATATCCTTGCCAATCCTCCCTTTAATATGAAAGACTGGGGAGGGGAGAACCTCAAGGATGACGTCCGGTGGAGATACGGCATCCCCCCGGCCGGGAATGCAAACTATGCCTGGATTCAGCATTTTATCCATCATCTCTCCCCGTCCGGTATTGCCGGGTTTGTGCTGGCAAACGGGTCGATGTCATCGAATCAGTCAGGTGAAGGGGAGATCAGGAAGAACCTCCTCGAAGCAGACCTTGTGGACTGTATGGTGGCCCTTCCCGGCCAGCTCTTTTACTCTACCCAGATTCCTGCCTGTCTCTGGTTTGTTGCCAGGAATAGATCGAACGGGAGGTTCAGGGACCGGAGAGGTGAAGTGCTCTTCATTGATGCCCGGAAGATGGGGGTCATGCGGGATCGAACTCACCGGGAGCTGACCGACGAGGATATCGACAAGATTGCCGGGACGTATCATGCCTGGCGTGGTGATGCAGGGGCCGGGGAGTATGAGGATGTACCGGGTTTTTGTGCATCAGCGAGCCTTGAGGAGATCGCAAAGCATGGGTATGTGCTGACTCCCGGTCGGTATGTCGGGGCAGAAGATACCGAGGATGATGGAGAGCCCTTTGCTGAGAAGATGGTCCGGCTGACAAAACAGTTATCTGAGCAGATTGAGGAAGGTGCCCGGCTCGATGAGGAGATTAGAAAGAACCTGGGGGCTTTAGGGTACACCATATGAAAAAGAATCCAGTAAAACCAGTACCGATTAAGGTCACCGCCCGAAACCGGGAAGGGGGAGTGGATAGGGATACAGAGTACTCTGTTCTTTTACATGAAATCCGTGAGATGA
>NZ_JAIWNS010000192.1 GCF_020216685.1 Methanospirillum hungatei
AGATTTACATAATCTGCATCCACTCCCATGTGAATCCGATGCATGGCCTCAACAATTTCACGATCAATACTTCTGGGCATGATTCCGGTTTTTCTCCAGATCTCTTTCGTCTGTTCCGGAGCCCGTTCCGCTAACTGAATCCTGTTTTTAATGGTACCATATTCTTCAAGGATACCAAGAGCCAGATCTTTTGCGATATCATTTGTAGCCCGCCCATCTGTCTGAATTCCGTATTCGGTTGCGAGCCGGTGTAATTTTTCAACATCCTTAATCTGATACCCTTGTCCATGACCTTCTGCAGTTTCAAGCAGAACCTGAACAACTTCCCGTCCATGATCAGAATGGGCAGCAGCTCCCACACTCAGATCATCCAGAAGGTTTCTGGCAACAATAGTATCCACATTTGCTCCGCATACACCAAGGGAGGTCTTCCCTCCAAAGGGATCGATTCTGCATGGTCCCATGGCACAATTATTACAACAGACTCCGATTTGGCCGAATCCACACTGAGGCTGCTGGAGGGCAAACCTATCCCAGACGGTCTGAACACCCTCGTTCAATGTTTTCCTGATTATCTCCTGGTCGGTCCGGTCTGATGCTCTCCTCTCCGCTTCTATTCTGATATCCTGATCTGTCATATCTCCACCCTCCTCTTATGATAACGATGCAAGTTTCTCCATTACTGCCTGAAATGCTTTGATGTTCTCCGGAATGACGGGAACTTCGGTCTCCGCTCCCCGTGATGTGATTATCCTGGTGGTAAAATCGCTCCTCGCTCCCCTGATAAGATCATTAATCTCCCCAAATGCAAGAGCACCTGTCTTACATGCCTCCGCACATGCCGGAATTTTCCCTTCTTTGAGCCTTTCGATACAATTGTCACATTTTGCATTGACTTCCCGATCCGGTGCCGGTTTGATAACCTTCCGAAACTCTATGATCCCAAAAGGACAGGCCATGGCACAGACACCACACCTGATACATTTCAGATAATCAACAAGAACAGAACCGGTATTTTCATCCCGACTGAGTGAACCGGTTGGACAGACCTGCATACAGGGGGCAGGGTCACAATGTCTGCACCGGTTCGGGAATTTCAGATAATTATCTACAGCCTCAACAAAGATGCGTGGGTAAGACTTCGTTTCTTCCAGGATTGCCGGAATCAGACTCTTACTCTGCGAATGTGCAATCGCACAGGCCACTTCACAATGCCTGCACCCGACACATCGTTCCTGCCTGACAAAGACGGTTTTCATCCATGGTACCTCTATTACGTTCCAATTTCACACACAGAATCATGAATTACATTTTTTCGAGAGAGAATTATTGTGATTCTGTAGTAAGATGGGATAAAGGTTGTTATCAGTCTGAAAAAAAAGAAAAAAAATTTCGGAAACAGGAGAGGGTTCAGGCCTGTGCCTTCTTGACTTGGAAAGCCACTCCTACAGAACATATCCCTGCAAGTAATGCAAATGCACCTGCAATCAATGGAAGGGCGAGTGCTGCTCCCCATGGGAAGATGAGCAGGATAATACCAAAGACAATACTGAGAGCTCCAAGAATTCCCGCTCCGGCATCTTTTGATCGAAATGCCTCATAGAGTTTTGTTCCACCGATCAGTATACCCCAGAATCCGATGAAAAATACCAGCATAGTAACAACAATAATAGATCCAAACAGGGGTTGTGCCATTATTGCGACTCCGGCCAGGATACTGATTGCTGCGAGGAAGATCTTCCATCCCATATTAGTTTTGTCACTGAACAGACTGGCAAGTGTGAATATTCCTCCAACAAACCAGTATACTCCCATGAAGAGAACCAGGTAATAGGTGGTGATCAGAGGAGTAGTGATAAGCATCAGACCAATAATGATTGCCAGTATTCCCCAGACAAGGACAAGCCACCAGGGCATACTTCTGACAGCAGCTTCAATCTCCGCATTGGTGATCTCTTCTTCGCTCATGATTATCTTTCGTATATGGACTGGTCACAGAAATAAGTCTTTCCTTTTATAAGATTCCTGGGTCTTCTGGTTATTGGATCTGATTCTGACCAGTCTGTTCTTTCTCCTGATATTGTGATTGGTTCAGCAATAAAACGACTTTATACTATTTTATACGAAAAAATCCAGAGTTTATTTTCAAATACTTATTATGCCTGTTCAGATATCACCGGATTAAAAGATAAAGGGACATCACATGTTCTTAATCCCCGGTTTGAAAACAGTACTCATCTTATTGAGAGTCGGATGAGGGAGGCAATCGAAAGGGAGAATGCATATCTCACCACTCCTTCCTCTTCTAATATACAGATATAATACTCTGATAACTTCTCCGATTTATCCGTTAAAATGGTGATAATCGTAGATATTCTTAATGTATTCCTGTTTTCGATGCTTACTTCCCTTTACCGGTGGCTTGAGATATCCGATATCCGGGGTCTGCTGTGCAGGACAAAACGGGCAAAGGGCTGCATCAACATCATGTGCCTTGGTTCGGACTGGGCAATAATACTTCCCGTCTATGAAATCGACTTTATCTCCTCCGGGGAAGGGCATGCCAACCGGATGACCTGGTATCTCCTGGACGAACATACAAAAACCTGAAAGGAGAAATTTTAAAAAACGAAGTCGGTTTCCAGGAATATCTCCGGTTGAGCATTGGTCTGCAACCATAATCCAGTACTCGTTCGCTTGATCTGAAACTGGTTCCTGAATCGTTGCAAACGAACCCTGCTGGTTCATAAGTCGTATGTTCTGGTACGTCCCGTCAAGGAATACAGCAATCGTCTCTTCAAGTTCTTTTTTATAATCCGGAGAGAGTGAATCAATTTTGCTGGAAAAATTGACTTTCATCTGTTTGAGATCCTTGGGTGAGTATGTAAGGACAATATCAGCAATTGCAAGCCCCAGGTCCTTTCGCATCAGGAGTGAAGAAAGTCTCGTACACGCATCAGCAATTGAATTCGTGTCGGAAACTTTTCCTGTATCGAATGTGAGAAACTCAGCCATTCTATTTTATTACTCCTTTTCATCTGTAATTGTTAATCTGAATCGAAGAATGGGAATACATCTCCTTCCAATCCTATTTATAGTGCTGAGTATCCGAAAGGATATCACATACAATTCTGATTGGTTAGAACGAGTATTTTTTCCATTCTTATATTTTATATGAAATATTTTAATATATGAATAAAATAAAAACTGCCTTTTACACTTTATTGAGATAGCAGATATTTTAAACCCTGTAAATGATTATATGTGTGTATATCAGTTGAATTGCAGATATGCATTCACATTCCGGGATCATGTATGATATCAGTACTCTACTGGATCCACTCAGCAATGGAGGGCTTTTTATCAGGAAGAGAGGCCTTGTCTTGCAGACCTGCTGGTTGATAATGTACCTGATCAGATTGAAAAGTGGTACGCCGGTAAATACTCCCCATCACAATTAATACCTGGTGCATATGAGGCGGTTGATTTCTTCCCGTCTCTTGGCACGGATGGAAAATGGCTCTATTTTACAGCAGCTCCAATCAGAAATGAAGATGGAGAGATCGTTGGTGCAGTTGAGATCCTGGAGGATATATCAGATCAGAAAAAGGCTCAGGAAGAGTTGCACTCAGTCATGCAATACCTCGAGAGTGTCATTCAGAATGCCCTTGTATGGATCATGGTTCTGGACAAGGAAACAAATATTGTCATCTGGAATAAGGCCGCTGAAGAGATAAGCGGTTATATGGCTGAGGAGGTCCTCGGATCAAAATGGATATGGGAATCCCTGTACCCCGATGCTTCATATAGGAAAGAGATAACCAATGAAATTATTCACATTATCTCTGAAGATAGTCACTTTTCTAATTTGAAGACCCGGATACATGCAAGGAATGGAAGTATGCATACTATCACCTGGAATACCCGGGCATTACGAAATGAAAATGGAGATATAACCGGATATGTCGCGGTGGGCATTGAGGATATGTGTGTAAAATCGAAATAAAGTCGAAAAAACTCATTTTTTTTGAAGTTGTGTAGATAATGTCTGATAAAAAACTGCGATAGTTTTTTTCCTGTTTGAAATACTGTTATCTCAATTGTTGTCTCCTTTCCATTCTGTCCCTTGTCTTAACCAAGGGATTTACTTATCTTTTCATCAGTCAGTATTACTAATCTGCACAGGTCCGGATTATCAGTCTTCATCAATTCTGAAAATGCTTCTTGAATGGTTTTCCGATAAGCAAACTACAATCAATCCCAAGAATGATATCTGCTGTCTTATTTATAGAATTAATCTGTCATCTTCGAGCAGTGTATACCTGTGCACATTAAACGGAAGATTCTCCACTATGCTTTCAAGTTGTTCTTCCTTCTCCTGACTGTTTCTAAAATCCATCATCGACACTTTGCGATGCATAAACAATAAATTCACCGGTTTTTTCAAGAAAGAGTTTTGTAATCTCAAGGAGATCTGGTTCGTCATTAAGGTACAAAACAGAGATTATATCAGGCCCGGAATAGAGGAAATTTGATTTTTAATACGTATCAAATTTTTGAGATGTATGTCTGTGATAAGTTGCCAGTATTTATTTAAACTCTCCCGTGGATTACCCACATATGACAACGACTCTGTATATATTTACGGGAACCGGAAATTCTCTTGCAGCAGCAGAGTTCCTTGCACAAAAACTCGGTGACATGGTCATTGAATCTATACCGATTCGGATGAAAAAGGCAGGTCTATTGATTCCTGATACGAATAAGGTAGGTTTTATATTTCCGGTTAATTACAGTGGTGTACCATTAATACTCTCTGAATTTATTCCACGAGTCTCCCTCTCACATGTCCCCTATATTTTTGCCGTTGCAATATCAGGAGGTATTGGAAGATATGCCCTCCTTCAACTTGACAGGATGCTGAAAGAAAACGGATCTTCACTTCAGGCAGGATGGATGGTCCGGATGGTTGATAATTATATTCCATATGGGGGAGCTCCGGACGAAAAGACTCAAAAAAAACTCCTTTCAGATGCAGAGAGCGTGCTTGCCGACATCGCAAACTCCATTCAGGCAGAAAAGAAGGAGATGCCAGGATTCCCTGTACTGAGTCAGCTACTCCATTCCCTGTTCTATCCCCGATTCATCAGGAGTCTTTCAGAAATTGATACCCGGTTTCGTGTTGATGACACGTGTAACGGATGTGGCATATGCAGCCGGGTTTGTCCTTCTGATAACATCCGGATAATAGACAATAAGCCGGTATGGCAGCATCATTGTCTCTTCTGTCTGGCATGTATTAATCTCTGTCCGAAAGAGGCAATTCAGCTTGAAGAGAAACTCCGGAATAAACGGAGATACCATAATCCATCAGTTCCTCTGAAAAAACTAATACAGATCCAGAGTGGTATGGATAGTTCCTCTGATCAGTAATAGGTATAGCCCATTCATGAATGTACAGATACTCTGAAGAGATAAAATGCGATGATATCTGGTAAAATCCCTGGTTTAATACCCCTACGGAGAGATCAAATCTCAGTTGCTGCTGACATTCTCACCTCAGCCTTTAAGAATGATCCAAAAATTGCGTATCTCTTCTCCCAAAAAGGAGGGGACCATGCTATCCAATCCGAGCTCTTCCGGTTTGAATTAACATATACCCTGCGATATGGATGGGTGTATACTACCCCGGATCCTATGAGAGGTGTCGCCTTATGGCTTCCATCAGAAAAATCAGAGATTACTACTTTCAGGGGTTTATTAAGTGGTGGAATTCGGTTACAACGGAAGATCGGAAAAGAAGCGATGAACAGGGTTTTGGAGTTTTCTCATCACATTGATCAGAAGCATATGACAGAGATGCCCTATTTCCATCTCTATCTCTTTGTACTTGGTGTTCATCCCGATCATCAGAATCATGGCGTTGCAGGACGACTTATCAGGCCTGTTCTTGATCATCTGGAGAAAAGCGGAATTGACTGTTTTCTCACCACGCAGAATGAAGAAAACATCGGGTTTTATGAACATTTTGGATTTGAAATACTATCACGGGAGTATCTCAAGTCAATGCAGGTTCCGGTAATTACTATGAAAAAAACGGGAATAATTATGTTACTCCGGTAATCCCACTTAGTTTTCCCCTGAACTGGCTCATGTAGAGGTTATAGTAAAATCCTTTCTTATCCATCAGTTCAGTATGGGTTCCCCTCTCGATAATCTCTCCCTGATTAATAACCAGAATGCAGTCTGCATGCCGGATGGTAGAGAGCCGGTGGGCGATAATAAATGATGTTTTCCCTTCCTGCAGATGTAAAAGGCCATTCTGAATAAGTTTCTCTGTCCGTGTATCAACATTACTGGTCGCTTCATCAAGGATGAGCATGCGGGGGTGGGCAACCATGGCCCGGGCGATGGTAAGCATCTGTTTTTGTCCCTGCGAAAGATTAGCCCCTCCGTCAGTCAGAAATGTCTGAAACCCATCCGGTTGAGCCATGATAAATTCATAAGCCCCGGCCTGTCGTGCTGCATTGATGCATTCATCATCCGTTGCTCCTTCCCGTGCATACCGGAGGTTTTCAATAATTGTTCCGGAGAAGAGGAATGGTTCCTGAAGGACCTGGGCTATCTGACTCCGGAGGCTGTCCTGCCTTACGGTATCAATACCAACTCCATCAACTTTGATAGAACCTGATATGATGTCATAATACCTGGTCAGGATGTTGATAATGGTACTTTTCCCTGCACCTGTCGGACCGCATAGTCCGAAAACCTGACCATGAAGAGCATGAAAGCTGTTATTGCGAAGGACCGTTCTGCCTGGAACATAGGCAAAATCAACATCCTGAAAAACCACATCTCCGGTAATCGGGGGCATTGGTTTTGCATCCGGTTTATCGGCAACAACCGGTTTCTCATCCAGAATTCTGAAAACCCGTGATGCTCCTGCGATGGCATTCATGATAAGGGCGTATTCAGAGAAGATCTGTGAGAGAGGTGAGGATATGCTTGATGAAAGACCCAGAAATGCAACCATTTCACCAAGTTTAATATCTCCGTCAATGACCATTGCACCACCGACGACAAGGAGCAGAATCATCTGCAGATTTGCTATGATGGTGGTTGCAGGCATAGATGTAAGAGCGACAAATTCTGCTTTCCCCCCGATTTTTGCAACATGTTCTGATAAGGATAGAAATCCAATGGTCGATGATTCCTCCTGACGGTATGCAATGGTCACCTTCTGTCCGGCAAGTCTCTCTTCTGCATAACCGTTTAATTCCCCGAGCTGATCCTGCATATACTCAAAAGCAGGCCCTGAGATCCTGGCGATGGCACCTGATATCCAGATAAGGCCAATAACCGCAAGATACACCAGAAGAGTCATGAATGGATCGATAAAGACCATTATTACGGTCAGAACGATGACGGTTGTGACCGACTGGAGGACCTGCTGAATGCCATTTGAGAAGAACTGATCTATCACATCGGTATCGTTTGATAACCTGCTCATGAGTTCGCCGATCGGCTGACGGTCAAAGAACCCAAGAGATAATGTCTGCATATGGGTGAAGAGATCATTTCTGAGGTGGTATAGGGCATCCTGAGAGATATCTGAAAGAAGGCGCTGGGCGATATGACCACATATCCACACCGCTACAGCATCGAGGACAAAGAATATGAGTATATGCTGCAGTTCTTCGAGTGATCTACTCCCGGCGATTATATCGGTTGCAGCTCCCATGAGGGTCGGAAGGATACCCATGGCACATGCGAACCCACCCATGAGTATTATGGCACCAGAGAGTCTGAACTGGTATATCGTCAGATATGAGAGTAACCGCATTATGGTCACTTTCATCTCTCCAAGGTTCCCCTGCTTCATACCAACGGTGGCCTCCTCTTTTGCGGTCATTCGATCCCTCCTGAATGAAGTCCTGCTCCCAGTTGTGACTCATAAATCTCCTGGTACAGGGAATTTTCTGCCAGTAATTCTGCATGTGTTCCGGTAGCGATAATCCTCCCCTGATCCATCAGGACTATCCGGTCTGCGGTGATAACAGAGGATATCCGCTGGGCAACAATGAATTTCGTCGCATCCTTCATGTTTTTGGTAATTGCATCCTGGATCCTGGCCTCGGTTGCGACATCACAGGCACTGGTACTGTCATCAAGGATGAGAACCTTCGGCCTGACAGCAAGAGCACGGGCGATAGATAACCGTTGCCGTTGCCCACCGGAGAAGTTTGCACCTCTCCTGGCTACCTTTCCGTCATACTCTTCCGGAATATTCATGACAAACCCATGAGCGTCAGCTGCCTCTGAAGCAATAAGCATCTCATCGTCGGTCATATCCGGACTTCCAAAGGTAACAGACTGCCTGATGGTTCCTGAAAACAGGACTGGTTCCTGCAGGCAGATACCAATCAGGCTTCGAAGACTCTTTTGTGACATATCCCGGACGTCTATACCATCGATGGTCACTTTCCCTTTCGTTACGTCATAAAATCGCGGGATAAGTGAGATGAGGGAGGTTTTTCCACACCCGGTCGCACCAAGAAATCCAATCGTTTCTCCGGGCTCAGCAATCAGATTGATATCATGAAGTACCTCTCCTTCCGGCTCACCCTTCTCGTTCCGATATGCAAAGGAGACATTATCAAAAACAACTCTCCCTTTCATGTCAGATGGGGTTATTGGGACCAGATGAGGAGGATCACGTATTTCAGGTGTCGCATCCAGGATTTCAAAGATTCTGGTCAGGGATGAATTTGCCTGGGTGATAAATGGCAGTACAATTGCGATTATCAGAAGTGGCATCATCAGGATAAGGATGTACTGGGCAGCTGAGGTTACGTTCCCAATCTGAAGTCCGGTGTTGCAAAGAACCTCCACTCCTCCGAAGTAATAGACCCCCCCAAAACCCAGAAATGATATGGCGATGACGGTTGGCATCAGATATGCCATGACATGCTGGGGACGGAGTGCAGTTATCCTGAGTTCTTCTGTTGCATTCCGGTACTTGTCAATCTCATACTGCTGCCTGACAAATGCCTTGACAACCCTGATTCCTGTCAAAGTCTCCCGGAGAGCTTTATTTACTCCATCTACTTTCTCCTGTTTCCTGCTGAATTGTGGTTCGACGATGATGAAGTAGACAATAAGGCTGATGGTAAAGGCGATGAGGAGCAGAACCATGATCCACATCAGGCTCGGTGCAGTGTAGAACAGAATGATGATAGTCCCGATCAGAAGGAGTGGTGCCTGCATCAGGTTCATGATGGTCTGCATGACCGCAGTCTTCACATTCAGGATGTCAGTAGTAAGCCTGACCAGAAGATCACTGGCCCTGAACCGGTCAATATTTCCAAAAGAGAGTGTCTGGATCTTCTCAAATGTCTGTTTTCTGAGGGTATGGGCGCAGTATTCAGATGCCCAGACCGCGATGGATGCATTCGCAATCTGACATACCCCTGCGATGAGTGCGGCAATCAGCATCAGAAAACCGATATCAAGAACATTTCCGAAATCTTTTTCAAGGATTCCATAGTCTATGAGGGCTGCACTGAGTGCAGGGATGGCAAGGGCGCCAGCAACAAAAATAATGTTTAGAACAATAGAGAGAACAAACCAGTATCGATACCCATAAAACAACGTAAATAATCGTTTATAATTTGACACCTTCATCCGGTCACCTGGTGGAGGAGATATGTTTGATGTGGTATTATTGGTAGTGAAAAAGATCCGGATTTGTCAAATCATATGATATGGTAAAGGAGATCCGGGAGAAAAGTGATCTAATACTGGGTATCATGGTATGGGATTTTTTATTGCTTTCTGCATCTCTCACACAGATACATGCGACAAAGGTCAGGCCGTGTCTGATGAACGGTGCACAGGGCAATCTCTTCATCATC
>NZ_JAIWNS010000193.1 GCF_020216685.1 Methanospirillum hungatei
CCGCATTTTCTTTTTAATAAAGAGAGAAAAGTAGTCACAGAGGATGGAGAAACGAAAGAAAAAGTAATAATAAAAGGTGGTGAATGGTCAGAAGAAGATTATTCCGGTACTGGAGAATTTGTGGAATCTGTTTCGATTGTAACACCATCTATTAAGATTGAAGTAATTCAACATGAAGGCAATGCTTCAAAAATAATACGCACAATTACACCTGATGGAGGTCTTGATCCATATCTTTGGAATAAAGCAGTAATTAAAGAAAAAATGAAAGAAAACTCCAAAATAATCGGAGAAGAAATTGATGATAAAATTCTTGAAGAAAGAGTTAAGAAGATTGTAGATCCGCGCCCATGGAGAGAAAAATTCTATGAGCGAGGTAACTTTTCTCTAAAAATTTACCCTTCCAATTTGAATAGCTATGATGTAAAAGTTAAAGTAAGTAAGGGAGTACAGGCACCGATAACAACGAACACTTCCGTTACCGCTAATCCTTTAAATGAAACCCTGTCCAAATATATTCAATTATATAATAAAGATGTAAACTCCCCTGATTATTTAAATAATCTTATGGATGTAATTGATATGAACAGGAAATCTAGAGAAACAACAATCCAACAGATTCTCGCCACAAAAGCTGTTGTGCCAGAAATTACAAAATATTCAGTATATGGAACAAATACTGCAATTGGAAATCTACGAGGAGAAATTTTTTACAATGTAAATAATCACGAAAAATGGATGCCACTTGATCTATATTTGGTTTATTACGGAACAGAATGGAAATTACCTGAACCGATATTACCAAAAATTTAAAAAAAATTATAAGAAATCTATTTTTCTCTTTTCCATGGAGTAGATATACATCGTCTCTTTTCCTGCCTCGATCCTGTCTTTCACGTCATCAGTAACCGTAACCTCAAAATTTTCAAAGCTTTCAAGGTCCATCATCTGAACAACATTCCCGGCAATAGAAATTACCTGGGCATTTCTTCTCTCAACAATAGGCGCATATACCTTTGCTGATACCGGCTGAACAATTGACCGCTTGACACCATCAAAAATACCGACGACATCAAGACGAGCCTTCGCAGCACCATGTTTCCCAGGTTTGGATACAGATATTGACAGGATCTTACACGGTTCATCATCAACTAACAGATATTTTCCTTCTTTCAGCTTACCAACTTCAGTCTGCTCTTTCATAAAACACCTTGGGAAAAGCTGGTTATATTTACGTGTCACCCTTACATAAATACACCGTCCGAATTTGAGCTCAGGGAACTCTCATGGATTTTTATGAAGCTAGTTACACCATATTCACCGCAATACGATCAGCCATTACTCCTCTTATCGGAACTCCAGCGGCCGCAGTAAATACCGGAAACGGGGCCGACGGCACCCCTACGAAATATATAGATAAAATCGCAGAGGATATTGCCGTATCCGTCATTAAGAAGGAACAATTATGCCAACTTCTCATCAGTGAAGAGGCCGGGAAAGTTGTTATCGGCGGAGATACCGGAACAATCTTTCTTGATCCGGTAGACGGAACCTATAACGCCCTTATGAATATCCCGTTTTTTGCAGTATCACTGGCATATGTGAAAGATGGAGTCCTGAAGGAAGGTTTTGTTGGCAACCTCTCCAACGGTGATATTTTCACCGCGAAAAGAGGTGAAGGATCCTGGTTAAACGGTGTTCCCCTTCATGTCTCTGATGTATCTGAATTACAGGCCAGTGCAATGAGTGTATATGGCAAGCATTTCCAATATGATCGGGTAATCCATCTTATACGAAAGATAAGGAGGTTCCGGCAGTTTGGTGCTTCAGCCCTGGAACTCTCCTATGTGGGCGCAGGGAAGATCGATGGTTTTGTTGATCTTCGAAGGACCCTCAGGGCAACAGACGCCGCTGCGGGTATCCTGATACTTGAGGAAGCCGGCGGGATTGTAAGTGACCGGGATGGGAACCCTCTTACCCTCCCTGATGAGGTAAGTATCGGCAACTGTCTTGTCGGGACAAATGCCTCTCTTCATAAAAAAGTGATTGAATATCTTCGGTGAGCAGAATTGTCCACAACCATGAATATTCTTATTGTTAACCGCTATGGCGATCCGGACGTTGAGGAATTCTCCTATGAGCTCGATAAATTGTTGCACCATCACGGGCATCACACATCAATATATAAAGAAAACCTGCTTGGAGAGGCCCCGCCACTCTTTTCCGGAGAGCATCCACCTGACCTTGTTATTGTAATCGGAGGAGACGGTACAATACTGCTTACGACTCAGCGAATGCCGGTTCAGGTGCCGATTATTGGAATCAATTATGGAGAAGTCGGATTCCTGGCAGACATTGAACCAGAAGAGATAAGCACGTTTGTCTCTCACCTTACAGAGCCGCTCCCATTAGAAGCGCGGATGCGGATTGAACTTCGGATAAACGGGCAACATATCGGGACGGCACTGAATGAAGCATTGATTGTAACAGATCGGCCGGCAAAAATGCTAAAGTTCCTCATCCATATCAATGGAAACGTAGCAGAGCGGTTCAGGGCGGACGGATTGATAATCAGTACTCCGACTGGTTCTACGGCATATGCCATGAGTGCAGGTGGCCCTATTGTAGACCCCCGGGTTGAGGGATTTCTCATGGTCCCCCTTGCCCCGTTTATGCTCTCAAACCGTCCACATCTTATTGACTCTTCAAGAACGGTATCAATAACCCTTGAGGCGACAAAGCCTGCAAAACTTGTCATCGATGGACAGACTGAGATACACCTGGAGACCAGCAGCACTATAGAACTCTCAAAAAGTCCAAGTCCTGCCTTATTTATCGACGCAGGGCAGAATTTTTTTGAAAAGATAAACCGAAAACTTCGTCATCTGTAACCAAAAAGAAAGTTTTAATTCTGTCCCTGTATGATATGCACGAGAGGACTGAGTATCATGCAGGACACAATCCGAACCAGATTTGATTACGCGGAGGCTTCGAAAATTTTAAAAGAGACTCTGAATCTTGACGGGTCTCCTGTCGCATTCAAATTCTGTAAGACAGCAGAAGACATCCCTGAGGGGATGCCTCATATCTCTGAAACGGTCCGTCATTGTCAGATGGTAGGGATGGCGAGGAAAGAAGGGAAGATCTTTTATGCGACCCTTGACAATCACTCCTGTATGGGTGGGTCCTGGGCTCTTGGACTCAGGGAACTGACACCAAGTCTGAAATCAGGTGAGTTTTACTACAAACTGGGAAAATTTGAATCATGGCCTGCCTGTAAAAGGACCATTGATCGCGTCCCCCATGTGGAATCGCTGACCACGCATGCTACCTTATATGCTCCCCTGGAGAAAACGCCCTTTGATCCTACCATTGTTCTGATAGTTGCAAAACCAAAAGCGATGTTAAAACTTGCTCAAAGCCACCTCTACCGTCTTGGTGGTCGAATCACATCAAACTTCTCCGGAATACAGTCCGTTTGTTCTGATGCCTGTGCGCAGGTGTATCTTTCCGGCACTCCGAATTATTCCCTTGGATGTGACGGGTCCAGAAAATTCTCCGGAATCGAGGATGGAGAAATGGTAATGGGCATTCCTATTGAGATGGTACCGGAAATTGTCGCCTCTTTGAAGATCGTTACCGGAGCAGCAGGATCTTCATAATCTTTTTTTGCGAACCCTCCCCTGAGGGAGAAGAATCTTAACAATGGCAGAATACAGATAGGTACGAGTATCAGGATGCTGAAAAAATATCCAATCGTATTTCTTATCCCCATGTTGGTTTTGGCCGCATCAGGTGCGCCTGTTTACACCGGAGAAGAATTGTTCGAGATTGGGAATGAACACTATGCACAGGGGTCACTTGAAAAAGCAATCGAACTCTGGATGCAGGCGAAACAAATAGATCCTTCCCTCTCTGCGAATGCATGGTATAATACCGGTCTGGCATATGCGGCAATGAAGGAGTATGAGAAGGCGATAATGGCATGGAATGAAACGATTATGCTGGTTCCGAATTCTTCTATGGCCTATGATAATATGGGAACGGCATACGGCCTTCTGGGCAGATATGAAGAAGCAGGCATGGCGTATGATATGGCCATCGCAATAGATCCGGATGTAGTAAAATACCGGATCGATAAAGAGCTTTTATTAAAATCTGCACCAAAGGAAGAGACTCCGTTATCTCCATTATCTGCATTCCTTGCCCTAATTACTGTGCTTGGAATACTAAGCAGATATTCCGGGGACTCCTGATTTTTCCCAAAAAGGTTTTTATCGGGCAGGAGATATCCTCATACATGAATCATCGGATATTGACATTCGGTATTATCATACTATTTCTCTGCTTCTTTGGCTCATTCAATGCGGTTCCTTACATTTTTGATAACCAGGAAAATTTCTCCTGTTCATTTGGAGGAGCCCTGGCTGATTCACCTATTGTCCCGGAAATTACCGGATTATCAATGACTGTTCCGGACCATGTTCAGGCCGGGACGTATCTCCGGATAATAGATATTCTCAGAAATCAGGGAATGCACGCTTCAGGCCCCTTTTCCATCGGGTATGTATTGGAAGACCCTCTGGGAGTTTTAAAGGAGAGAATGCTTGGGACCGTCACCATTCAAAACCTTGTTCGTGGCGGGCAAAAAAAGATAAACACAACCTTTCCAGTCCCGCCAGATATCCGGGCAGGAAATTATATGATGACCCGGCTGATAAATCCGGAAGAATCCTTATCTGAAGATTCACGGAAATACCTTTCAGGCGGGAAGAAGGAACTGAAAATACTGGATTATAGTGAGGGACTTACCGGATACACAGATGACCTCATTTACTCCGGTGATGCAGGAACGCTGCTTATTCGTTCCACAATAACGAATACGGCAGGACAAGATCCAATAGAGACAAAAATATCGTATTACCTGTCTCAGTCTGGTCTCATCTCTGATGACCTGATACTCCTTGGAGAATCTGATACGCTGATTGTCCCGGTACATGAGCAGATCAGAGTTGAATCAACCTTATCACTCCCTGAAGAAATTACTGGTGGAGAATATTTTCTGATTTCAGCATTCCTTCCCCTGGAAATGGTCCCCGAAGACTCTTCATTATATTGGGTATCAGAAGATCCAATCTCGCTCTCAGTCACCATTCCCACTATCGCCCCCTCTGTTCCCGACGATCTACCTCATTCATCCGTAGAACCAGATATCATGACTGTTAAAACAGATTATCCTGATGTCATGTATATTGGAGAGTCTTCAAAGATTACCGATTCGATAACCAATATCGGATCTTCTACCGCAGGGATAGTCCGGGTTGAATATCTCCTCTCATCCGATGATGCCGGTAATGATGCTCGACATCTTGACTGGTGGACATTACATAATCTGAAAGGTGGCGAGACGAGAACCGAGCAGGTGACCATTGGGATTCCTGGTGGCACACGCACCGGGATTTATTACCTGACAAAAAAGATTACCGTGACATCGAGTCCACCGGAAAAAAATACTGCCAATAACTTCTGGACCGGGAACCGGCCTGTCCGTATTGAATATAATCCGGCGGCACGAATTCCGGATCTGACCCATGTGACAACAAAATTCCCCTGTGCCCAGCCCGGAGATACTGTGGAAATTACCGATACTATCACGAATATCGGAAATGCATGTGCAGACCATGTACAGGTTGCGTATTATCTGTCACCCTATGCATCATTCGATCCCTCAACAGCACGATATCTTGGCGTTTGGGATGTCAGCAGGATATGTGTCGGAGAACAACAGACCAGGACGATTACTGTTTCGGTACCTGCCGACCTTAGAAATGGTGAGTATTACTGGTTCTCTGTCATCGATCCCTGTACATTTATGCCGTATTGTGGTGATGAAATGCCTGAACTTGATAAATCAAATAATATTAACATTGGCCGACTTTATATTGGCCCATGTGTTTTTTGCGGGTGTTAACCTGGCTCCACTTTTTCAAATATTATTTTTATTCATACGTTCTAATTGTAATTCATGGCCGGCATAATTCCGGGTATTGCATCATCTCCCTCTCCTGGTGTAAATGGACTATCTCCTCATAAAATGACTGGAAAGGTTGATGAAGAGGGTGCGGAGGAGTCATTTCAGGTAGTGGAATTTCTCCTTGGAGAGGAACATTTTGCGATTGACCTTTTTGATGTGAAAGAGGTTGTTGAGTATACCAGGATTACCAAACTCCCAAACAGTCCGACATATATTAAGGGTATTATTGATCTTAGAGGCGAGATTACTACTATCATTGATTTGAAACAGCAACTGGCAATCACCTCCTCCCATGCTGCTTCAGAAGAGGAAAAAAGAATAATTGTTCTGGATGATCGGATTACCCATTCAAAAATCGGAATCATGGTTGATGATGTTCTTACCGTCTCGACCTATTCTGCAAGTCATGTGGATGAGACAGCAACATCAGGAGAGGAATCATCTCATATTCTTGGGATTATTAAAAAGAAAATTAAAGATAAGGATAAGGAAAGGACTGAACTAGTAATCTGGCTTGATGTCAAGACACTTCTTCGTGATATGGGCCAGATTTAAATAATCAGAGAGCCTTCTTCTCAAACATCATCTCATAATTTATCACATTTTCTGCAATATCTGCTGAATACTCTCCGGAGCGCCTGATACTGTCGGTAATGTTTCTCAGTGGCACGGCGATGTTGACCGGGAGTGAGAGAAGTTCGGTATTTATCTTCGAGAATGAATCCTCCAGATCGTGAATGTAGTCGATAGTTTTATTTGCCTTTTTCAGATCATGAGTGAAGAATGATTCAACACTCTTTTCAAATGTGGTTAATGCGCCCTCTGATACTTTCCTGATGTGGCCCTGTATCTCCCCGGCTATCTCTGCTTCCTGGATCTTTTTGGCGTTCAGGGCAATTCTTACACTGTGATCACCAACCCGTTCTATGATTCGTGCAACCTGGAAGTGAGGAAGCATTTCTGATATGTTCATGTTCATTTTTCGTGATAAGTGAACATTATGTAGAATCATATTGGTCTGACGGGCAATAAGCCAGAATAACCGGTCCACATCATTATCCCGTTCAATCACATCGGTGATAAGATCTGAATCATGCGCGATAAAGGCATCAATAGCGTCGATATGCATACTTTTTACAATGACAAACATCCGTTTCAGCGAATTTTGTATCGGCATCTCCAGCGGATTTAAGAGATCCTTAATAAGGACACTGGTATCTGTCTCTTCGATGAACTCAGGGCCGATGACCATGTTGGAAAATTCCCGTAGTTTCATTCGTATGGTTCCGGTCATCCGGTCTTTTGTAGTTATCTGAATGGCATTATATCCGGCGATATAGATCCCGATAAGGAGTCTTAAGAAGAGATCAGGGTCGATTCCGGTATCAATCTCCAGATTTTTCACGCGCTGAATCTGATCTCCGGTTGTATTTTTAGTAATTAACAGCGTCCCGTCTGGTTGTACTATCACACCCAGGGGATCGTTTTTCCTGATGTGGGTTGATTCTACCCAGTCTTTCGGAAGGGTGATCACATAGGATGACCCTCCGGTCATTTGAACCCGACGTATTTCCATATTTGATAGTAATTATGTATAGTGTCATGAAAATATATATTGTCTCTATGTAGTTGTATGTTGATTTCTATGTATTTATAAAAAAATTCTCCAGGTAACATACTATGAACAATTTTTCCAGTGAATCAATTCAATTTATCATAACTGATATCTGGGATGTATGGTCAATTGTGACTCTTTATAAAGAAGCCGGGTGGTGGAAGGATGAATACCATCCTGATGAGATACCAGAATTTATCAGAGCATCTTTCCGGTTTTGTGTCGGGGTCCATCAGCCTGACGGTGAAACAGTCGCAACGGGGAGGATAATCTCTGATGGTATCAGTACCGGCATAATCCAGGATATATGCGTTTTAAAAAAATTCAGGGGTCAGGGAATCGGCCATAACCTTCTGGCTTTCTTGATTAAAACCGCATGCGATGCCGGACTTTTCCGGATTATTCTGGTTGCAGAGCCTGGCACCAGTCCGTTTTATGAGCAATCTGAATTTATTGCTGATAAAAATAAGATATTTCTTTTATACCAGAAAGGGCGTGACAATGAAGATACATGAAGAAGATTTCCACCCGATAGAGCTTGAGGATAAGGATATTTTTGATAGGATTTATCGGGATTATCCCATTCAACATTCTGAAAATACATTTGGAACATTATTCTGCTGGCGTTCGTATGGTCATTATAAGATTTGTGAACATGAGGGATGTCTCATCATCAAAGGTGAGACTGAAAATTATCATTCATACCGGTTTCCTATCGGCCCTGTAAAACCGGATGTATTTCATGCGACCATTAAACTTGCGCAGGATCTTGGAGAAGAAGCCCCACTTCTCATATTAGAGCCATGGCAATATTCCTGGATGAGGGAGCATTATCCAACCCTGAAATTAAAGCCGGATCGTGATTTTTTTGATTATGTTTATAAATCAGAGATTCTTGCCTCACTTCCCGGTCAGGATTTTTTGTCGGTCAGAAAACAATTAAATAAATTTCGACGGAAATGCCCATCAACGGTAGAACTTATTTCTGAATCCAACATGGATGAAGTTTTGGAATTTTTGGTAAAATGGTGTCAGCAACGTGAATGTGATAAATATACTATTTTAAAACATGAAAAGGAGGCAATTAATGAAGCAGTTCAGTATTTTGACCAACTTGGCTTTTCTGGAATTACGGTAAACCCGAAAGGAGAGATTGGAGGGATTGCAATCTTCGAAGAACTGAATCCTACAACAGCCGTCGTTCATTATGAAAAGGCATTACCTGACTGTGAGGGTATATACAAGGAAGTTAATATCCAGACTGCACTATATCTGAAGGACAGATATCATTACATTAACCGGGAGAGTGATATGGGAATTCCCGGACTTCGTGAAGCCAAAGAGCGATATCATCCGGATCATATGGTAAAATTGTATTATCTGGAAAATTCGTAATTATCATATATAATCTCTTTTTAAAACGAGGTCTCTTTGTATAATAAGAAACTTGAACCGATATATAAGTCAGATTGAAAAGAAGACATTATTAAGGCGTGCATTCTCATTCATTTCAAAGTATACACGAACTATAAGAATTATTTTTGTAAAGTACGCATTCCACAATAATCTTTTCACCTGGGATTATCATCGTTTATATATACAACGAATTTTATACTTCGTGCATCAATACTACATCTGCGTTCATGAATCTGTTACCGTCAGGTGTCCGGATTTTCTTACTTGCAGGATTGATGGTAGCGTCAGGTATGATATGTCTCATAACCGCAGCAGATTATTCAATCGGGACTATAATTGAGGCAACAGGCCCGGTTCGGGACAGTTTTACCGGCACCTTTTCTCAGGCAGATGGGAATGGTACAAATGTTTCCGGTGTTTATTCAGATTCAGTCATGACCAATGGCGGTTCTCTTTCCCTGACTAAACTGGTAGGTATGTCTGAAAAATCATCAGGGCAGGGATTTGAGACACAGAAAGTAGTGGGGTACTCATCAGGAACATCAGGAGGGCATCTGATTGCAGATGAATATGTTCTGACCTCTTCAGATATGTACTCGAATAAGACACAGGGGGCTATTTGCTTTGGAGATCCCTACCTTGTCTCTTCATGTATTTCCGGAGAGCAGTCAGCATCATTCTCAATAGCGAATGCAAAGACTCTGACCCTGGCATCGGCAGGCAGAAGTTCGAATGGGACTCTGGATT
>NZ_JAIWNS010000194.1 GCF_020216685.1 Methanospirillum hungatei
AACCATGTCAGGAAATGCTGAAAATATCGCTGCCACCGGAGGAACGGTTGTTCTTGGGAAAAACTCAGTCATCTCAAAAGATGCTATCATTAGTGCTTCAGGGTACACTACCCAGGCAAGGATTCTTGGAAATCTGACGGTAGAGGAAGAGCACAACGGGGAGAGCGGGTTTAGTATGAAAGAGATTGGAGATATGATTGAAGCATTCATTACCTTCGCGATGATCCTCTGCTTCTTTGGATTTTTAATCCTGGGCATCATCTTTGTAAAACTCTGCCCCGCCTTTTACACCTCCCTTGTTAAAACCGGGAAAGAAAAGACCATCATCTCATTCATTGCCGGGATTGCAGGACTTATAATCGGATGTGTACTCTGTGTCATTCTCCTGATAACCATAATCGGCATACCCTTTGCATTCCTTCTCTTCCTTCTGATACTCCTGGGGCTGATGCTGGCGAATATTCTCACCGGCGCACTGGTTGGTGAATGGATACAACAGCTTGCCAAAAAAGAGGTCAGTTTAATCTGGGGATTTGTTGTTGGATTTATCGTCCTGAATGCACTGTTCTTTATTCCCTATATCGGATTTATCTTCTGGGTTGTATCAGTATTCCTCGGATTTGGAATGCTGGTTCTTACCTGCTATGAGGCATATGCAGACTCAGGACTCTAATCTTTTTTTCTGACCGGTTAATTCAAGTAATCACAGCACTATTTACCTGTATATCAGGAGAGACTGATGCCGGAACAGATGGGAGCTGAAGCTGCGTTACTGGTACTCGGGGTTATCATACTCAATGCCAGTGTTATCTTATATATTGTAACCGGTAAGCCACGACTCCGATATTTACTCCTTCTGGATATCAGCCTTGTATTCTGGATCATAAGTTATGGAATGAATCTTCTCACCCATGGACCACAAATGACCGGTACATGGCAGATTATTAGCCTTATGGGGATGACGCTGGTTTTGTTCTCATTTACTGCAGCGTTTGTGGATTATATAAAAAATGGAGATACCTGAGGTTACAAAGTGACAGTACCCTTCCCCTTGTGGGTGTTGTGTTTAAATGCCGGGTCATCGTCAGTTGCCATTGCCCAGATGAAGGATACCTCTTCTCCTGGAGAAAGGACTGCATCATATGCATCACCGGTATCAAGTGCCCGTTCAAATTCAACAATGGTCACCCCTCCTTCTTCGGTCACTGAGAGATTTACAATATCATCAGTACCGCCAAGTTCAGTGTCTGCCGGGTGGGGTCCGAAATTTCCGGTAGAGAATGAATCTGCCCAGTACACCTCACCATCTGCAATACCTGCAAGAATAATATCTGCATCCTTCATCATCTGGGACGGTTTTAACCCGATACCCACCCATCCGGTTGTCTTACCCTGAAGACCGATATAGATACGGTCATCAATCACCGTCCAGAAGAGCTGGTAATTCCCATTATCAAATGACTCAGCATGTTCATACTCCCCTTCACTGATGACCCCGTCAGCTGCCGGACCGGCTGCTGCAGATGAGAGAGAGAGAAGGCAGAACATCATAAGGCCAAGTAAGAATCCTGCACGTGTTGACATAACAACTCATAGGATCTGTATCATGATAAATTTCTGTGTAACCGATCAGAAGAAAGATATCATAAATGTGCTGAAATAAATCCTATGCTTCTTCTTATGACACTTGGGACCGGTATCGGCACATCTGACGAGGATGCCCTGTCCCGGCTTGTCAGATCCTGCAGTTTTGCAATACATTCATACCGTCCTGCCAGGATTATCTATTTCTGTTCAGAAAAAAGTGAAAGAACCATCGAACCAGTTCACCAGGCACTCACCGAACAATTCAGGATTTCACCTCCTCAGTTCTCAGTCTGCATGATCTCTGATCCGAACGACTTTACCGGGTGTTTTGAACTGATCTATGGTGTTGCTTCTCTGTATCATGAAGAAGAAGTCGTGATAGAAGCTTCATCCGGAACGAGGGAGATGATCATGGCTGCTGAAATTGTCTCATTTCTGACCAGAAACCCTGTTTCTCATGTGACCGGTGAGAAATCAGGGGGGATGATCATCCCCGGAACAGAGAGGATCAAAGAGATGGTGCTCTTTGCTGCATATGACCGGCTCCAGCTGCACCGGGCAATATATGCATTTAATCAAAATCATTTTGGCAGCTCTCTCAGACTTTTAGAAGGGATTACCAGTCTTCCTGAACGCGATATCTATTACACACTTTTTAATGGATACTGGCACTGGGATAAGATGGATTATGAAAAGGCTTATAAATACCTTGAACATGTGCCAGATCTTGATATCCTGATCCCCTTGAACCGGAAGTTCCTGAAAAGACTTTTGGAACTTGACCGGATGGATGATACAATATTAAACCGGAAAGAACGACTCAGGGTCAGACAGCAGAAATATATCTACATGCTCCTTGACCTCCTCCACAACGCGAAGAGACGGATCGATGGTGAGCGGTACGATGACGCACTTGCACGGCTGTACCGGGTTGTTGAACTCATCTCCCAGGTTTTATTGCTCAGTTATGGAATTGATGACAATGAGGAGAAGATCCGGTTTGCGGATCTCAAAAAGATGCTTCGAAAACAGGATATTTCAACATATGCCAGAAAGTCTGACAGGAATGGTATCATCAGGATAGGACTTCGATATAAATTCCTCCTTTTAGAAGACCTTGGTATGAAAGGGGCTGACCGGTGGTACTCTGATCTCCAGCAATACATCATGATCAGGAATGATTCGATTCTTGCTCACGGTCTGACTCCGGTTCCGGGAGATGTTGCAAAGGATATGTGGAATGAGGTCAGGAATGTAATCACTGAGGCATGTAATGGATCAGGAGAAAATCTTGAGGAACTCTTCAGATCATCAGAATTCCCAATTCTGGAGAATCACCAGTTGGAACAATAACAAGAACACAAAGAGAGAGGGTTATTCCAGAGTTGAGACCCAGACCGAATTGAGGGACCGCTTACCTTTTTCGTCCCCGCGTTTACAGAAAAGTTATACTGACACCAGAGCATTTCTGACAAAATAGGGGCCGAAATGAACCAGGAATACACAATTTAATACTTCACGCGAGGTTAGAGTAAATAGCTCTGTTTATGTCCATGTTGCCAATACCGAAATAACCAGATTACGAAATTCTTCTCTATCGAAATATATAAAGGAAAGTGGGGTGGTTCAGGTTCAGTGAATGGCAAATTTATATCAGGAATTTCTCTGTATCTCAGGATCCGATGAATTATGCACCTCTTCATTATCAGGATGGGACATTGTTGTTCCATCTTAAGGAGATGGGGATTTTTCCTGCCATTGGCCAGACGAAAAAATGATTTTTACCAGGTTTTGGGGATAAAATCATCAGTATTTACAATGCTGGCACTATCTCCTGTAGCCCGAATCACAAAAAGGCCATTTTTCTCTGCCATTGCAGCCGTTCCGGCATCTTCGGATATGAATGCAACCGCTCCAAATACCTTTTTATCTGAATATTCCGGCATCCATTTCTTTGCCTGTGTGAGTTTATCCAGAAAATGATTAATATCATCCCGCCGGAGTGTTGTTTTTAATTCAATAATTACTATTTCTGATCCATTTATTGCGATGATATCAAACTCATAATCAACTCCGTCACGACGGCCTGCTCTTCGTTTCAGGGTGTCAGTTACTTTTATGCCCCGTTGGTTCAGGATAGGTATTATATCTCCTTCCACCAGGGATTCAACGAGTTTTCCCCATTGGGAGGTAAATAAACGTTCCAATTTGTTAAGTTTTTTATCGGTTTCTTTAAATTTTTTATCAGTCTCCTGAAATTTCTCTGTTAAAATCCTGTCAGTCTCTTTGAATTTTTTGTCAGTCTCCTGAAATTTCTCTGTTAGAATCCTGTCAGTTTCTTTAAATTTTTTATCAGTCTCCTGAAACATAAACCAAACTTTTTCAAATGATAATGGTCCGTCTGTGGTATTGTTATCAGAAGGAGGAGATGTTTTGGGTTTAGAAGAAGGTACCATATTTGAATATACTATTGTGATCGCAAGTATTAGATGTTCCGGAAATAGTCCTAAAATTCTTAAAGGGTTTCATTTTTTCGCTCATATATGGACATATCAGATAACATGTGAAATGTGGTCAGGAATGTAATCACTGAGGTATGTAATGGATAAGGAGAAAATCTGGTAGAAATCTTCAGATCATCTGAGTTTTCAATTCTGGTAAATCACCAGCTGGAACAATATGAACCACGAAGAGAGAGAGAGGGTTATTCCAGGGTTGAACCCCAGACCGAATTGAGGTACCGCTGACCTTTTTCGTCCCCGCGTGTACAGAAATACTTGTATTCAAGCCCATACTCTTTGGCAATCGGGCAATCCTCACATTTACATCCCTCTTCAAATGATATGCAGAGAAAACTCTGACCGATCATACAGAAGAGTTTTTCGCGCTCCACAATTGCGCATTTATTATAACTCGGACAGGTCGGACAGATGCATTTTGTCTTTTTTTCCTCAATGATCTTGTCCTGTTCTTCTGCCGGGAGTTTCTTTAAATCCCGGACAAAGGTGTTGAAAACGTCCATCGAGATCCCTCGTTGGAGTGTTATGATTTCATTCGTATAAATCTGTTCATTTTTATCTGGAGGAGAACCAGACCTCTGAGCATGCAACCATGTTACTCTTTAGGATCATAATATAAACGTATATGGGCACATGATACTCTCGTCCTGCAAAAAACTCTACCAAAAGGAGACTCATCGGACCAGATCTCCAGAAGAGACCTATGAAGCAGTCCATGACCTCACCGGGCCGGCCGGAATTACCAGGGTTGCTGATATCACCGGTCTTGACAGGATAGGCATCCCTGTTTTTTCCTGTATTCGTCCGGTTGCTGCCGAAGGCGCTATAACGGTATATAACGGAAAAGGAGCAACCCCCATCGCTGCAAGAGTATCTGCAATCATGGAAGGACTTGAACGATATTCAGCAGAGGTCCATGACCGCAGCCCTAAGACCATGACCTATGACCAGATCCGTTTGGAGAAGAATGCAATACGACCAGATACTCTCATTCTTCCCGAATATGCAGAACCGGAATGGCCGATTCCCTGGTGGCAGGGATATGATATCCTCCGCAATGAAGAGGTTTGGGTTCCTGCACATGCAGTCTTTCATCCGGTACCCCGGATCATGGGAAAGTTATTCAGGACCAGTACTAACGGAATCGCATCAGGCAATACCTATGAAGAAGCAGTCTTTCACAGCCTGTGTGAACTTGTAGAGCGGGACGCCTGGTCATTGGTAGAAGCATCACAGAATGCAGGTCCGGTAATAACAGACGTGACCCACCCGGTTGCCTGTGAACTTCTTGATAAGTTTAAAGAGGCCGGGATAGATGTAATTTTGCGCGATATCACCAGTGACCTTGGTATCCCGACCGTCGCGGCAGTATCAGATGATCTTCAGCTACGCGATCCGACGCTCCTGTGCATCGGCATGGGATCACATCTCTGCAGTGAGATTGCAATTCTCAGAGCCCTCACAGAAGTAGCTCAGAGCAGGGCCACACAGATCCATGGAGCACGGGAAGATACCCAAACGACGCATTTCCTCTCAAAAGTCGGATACGACCGGGCCAAGCGATTGAATAAAAAATGGTTTACCACAAAAGCGGAAATCACATACAAAGATATGCCATCATACCATACCGATGACTTTCTGGATGACATACACATTGTTCTTGACCGCTTAAAAGCAGCAGGGCTTGACCGGGTTATCGTACATGACCTGACAAGGCCTGAAATAGGGGTGCCGGTTGTCAGGGTGATTGTGCCTGGACTTGAACACTATGCAATGGATCCCGAACGAATCGGGGAACGGTGTAGACGTGCACGACGTAATTATATTCCTGGGACCAAGCCTGTCGATTCCTGAAGCGCTGCGAATCCTTGCTGCCGACTACCGTCCACCGGTAAGACGGGTTGATCTTCTTGAGATCATTCATATCAGACCCAAAGTGGTTGGAATCATCGACGGAGTGTTTTTTGAGGATGCCGCCGTTGGTCACCGGGAAGTCCTTGAAGTGATGAAACATGGAATTACTGTCATCGGTGCCTCAAGCATGGGTGCGCTCCGTGCCGCAGAACTTGAACTATTTGGCATGATTGGAATTGGTGAGATCTTCAGAATGTATAGGAACGGGGAGATCGAATCAGATGATGAAGTGGCCCTTATGTGTGACCCTACAACAAACATGGCCTTTTCTGAGGCGCTGGTAAACATCCGGATCACCCTCCGGCATGGGGTCAGTACCGGATTTTTCACGATTAATGAAGCAGAACAGATACTAAAAACCGGACAGTCGCTCTGGTATCCTGACCGGTCATGGCCACGCATCCTGAAAGACTGCGCCTTTGATCCAGACCGGAAAGACGCGATGATGAACTGGATCAGAGAACAGCGGATTGATCAAAAGCAGGAAGACGCAAAAGAAGCCCTTGCCTACATCAGAGACAGGTTTTGTTCATGAAAAGAATACAACCATCATATTCCTCCAGCCGGTTTGAGAGACAATTGCCTCTTATCGGCCCTGAGGGACAGAAGAAACTGGAAAATTCCACAATCCTCATTGCCGGGGTAGGAGGACTTGGGTCGCCTGCTGCAACCTATCTTGCCCTGGCCGGTGTTGGTGAACTGATTATCGTCGATGACGATCGTATTCAGGAGTCAAACCTGAACCGGCAGTTCTTACACGCCGCTGCATCAGTCGGTCTTCAGAAGGTATATTCAGCAGAGGCAACTCTTGGCAGTCTCGCACCTGATACATCGGTTGTTGCATATCCTGGCCGGATTGATGAAATATCAGCAGATCGGCTGGTTGCAGACGCAGATGTGGTCATTGATGCCCTGGATAACTACGAATCACGGTTTGTTCTTCATGAAGCTGCCTGGAATGCAGAAGTTCCCTTTATACACGGAGCTGTTGAAGGGTTTTCAGGTCAGATGACCAGTATCATACCTAAAAAAGGCCCCTGTCTGTCCTGTCTTATACCTGCTGTACCTCCAAGTGGAAAAGTCCCGGTCATAGGGGCAACAGCAGGAGTAATCGGATCAATGCAGGCTATGGAGGCGATAAAATACCTGACCGGAATCGGGACGATGATCTCTGGGAGATTATTCCTCTGGGACGGGCAGGCAGGACGAAGTGAATTTTTACATATCGGGAGTCGGAAGAACTGTCCGTTTTGCTCGAAGGGGAGAGAATAAGATGAAGATTTTGATTCGCTGTTATGCACGATTCAGGGATGCGTTTGGGGAGGAGCAGGCCCTGGAACTTCCGGAAGGGGCTACAATTCTAGATGCGGTCAGAACCCTTGCCGGTACCGGTCCTGATGCTGAGCTGCTCATTGATAATGTGGGAAATATCAGAAGTTATGTGATGATCATGCATCATGATGTACGGGTTTCTCCAATGGAAGCCGAATCAGTATCCCTTTCCGATGGCGATATGATCATACTCTTCCCACCGGTTTCAGGAGGATAGATATGATTGCAATTACCCGTGACCCGATTGATCCGTACAGGTTTATTGAATCTGCAAAGAAACCCGAGACCGGGGGAATTGTTACCTTTATCGGAACAGTCAGGGATGACGGGATAGAGGCTCTTGACCTTGATGTGTGTGAAGAAGTAGCATTATCTGACCTGAACAAGATAGCAGAGCAGGCAACGGCCGACTATCATCTGAATACCGTAGATATCATTCACCGGGTCGGGCGTATGCAGCTGACCGAGACGATCCTGGTCATTGTCGTCGGTTCATCTCACCGTCAGGAGGGATTTGCAGCCTGCTCATGGATACTTGAGCAGATTAAGGCATTCGTCCCAATCTGGAAGAAAGATATCTGGAAAAACGGTGAGTCCTGGCACTTCTCAAAAGAAGAGGGCAATTAAAACCTCTTTCCGGTTTTGTATCCATAGGCTCCGAGAGCCAGGATAATAATCCCAATAACAAACGTGATGTAATGCCACCAGGCAGTTCCCTGCATGATGTTGTTTATTCCAAGGAGAATGAATATGACACCGGCTGCCATGGTAATGATATTCGAAGTTTTCACATCCATAAATATCATATCATCCTTTCTGATATTGAAAGAGATCGGAAGGGATAGAATATCCGAAGATACTGATAACAGAACAATGGCTCTTAATCCAGGGAGGGAATCTGTTCTGTGACCTCAAACACTGATAATCCCTGGTTTCCAATACAATAAATCACAAATAGCCGGATATCAGCTTCAGGATACTCATGCCTGAGTCCTTCTGCATACCCCCGGATCTGCAGCGTATCCTCTTCCCGAACGGTGAACTCTTCCAAAGTCGTTTTCATTCCGGCCCAATCAGTATTTGAGAAATATTTAAATTCTATGACCCAGCGAAGCCCGGCAAACTTTTCATTGAACTTTCCTACAAATTCAAGATCAGTCCGGTCCTTCGGGTATGAGCGTTCAACGTTCCAGACAAACCATGTGGAGAGGTACCGACTGCAGAGTTCAAAGAACGTCGTCCGGGAAAGTTCTCATTCACTTGAGAAAAGACTGCTTCAGGCAGCTGACTCACATAGAGTCGCCAGTAATCGGAGAAGAGCTGAGTAAGATCTGGTTTATTTACAAACGTCTGCATCATACTGGCATACCTGGTTGATACATCTATCGAGTTCAGTTCATTGAAATACTCGGTGACTATCTTTCTCATATTCAGGTTTGGGAGGGTGAGCATGAACTGATCCTTCCGGGTTAGAATTCCCAGATAAAAAAGTGATATCGGATAATACGGCGGATCAAAAAATTGATTGAGATTAAACTTTGAAACAAGGTATTCGTCATCAAAGGAGACTTCTCCAGATGTCAGAAGCGATGATACCATCTCTTCAGTCGTTTCGCGCCGACCTGTTATTCGCTGAATCCAAAAGAGATCAGTCCGCAAATTCAGGTCAGTCAGTATCTTTGGAATAATCCTCTGAGAGCAGAACTGAGAGAGGAAGAACATGAGCATCGTTGGGTTATAGACCGCTTCTGTCTCTGTGGAAACGAAATGATACCCATTATACTGACTTTTTATTACTTCCTGGACCTGTTTTCGTGTCCCTGGATCAAACTGATAATCCTCATATATCAATCAAGAAGAGAGGAGACCTCAGTATCGGTAAATCCAAGCATCTGTTCAAAGGCAGGATCCAGCGTGATAAATGAAGCAATATTATAACTGGAGGTCAGATCATCAATAGCAATGGGAAGCACTCCGGTGATGAATACATTCGCAATAGCGCCTGTTTGTCGTCCTTCCTTGAGAACTTTAAAGAAAGTCCGGAGAAAACTATCCCCTGACGTGATCTCCTTATACAGATGATCCTGATGACTGGTAATATACTGATTGACAAAGTTGTCATACTCATCGATGTTAACATACACCTGGGAAGCCCCGGTTTTCTGCAGATAGCCGAGCCAGAGGGAGAGAGCAGTTGAGGCTTTTTCATCAGGGGCGAATTTTGGAGCTGCCTGCAAATAATCAGGATATGAATACCATGTCTCCAGAATCCGGCCAGTACAAATGCGATTAAATGCATATTCTATATCTTTGAGATTATCTGATACGGCAATAACAGAAAAATCAAATTTCAGTACGATATACTGGTTGTGAGAGTCTGTTGGGTACTGTCCTATCCAGGTATTCTCGAACAACTCCTCAAACCGATTAA
>NZ_JAIWNS010000195.1 GCF_020216685.1 Methanospirillum hungatei
GTTCCGATGGAGCTGGAAAAGGAGGGAATGGCCGATGTCTTATGTCAGCTTCTTCAACTGGGGAAGGATGGTGCTGACCCTGAATGGTACCGGATCGTCACCCGTGAATATACCCACCGGATTACCATCGGCATCGTCAGTAAGTATGGAAAGGAAGATGTATACCTGTCCATAAAGGAAGCACTCAAGCATGCAGGGAGGAAACTCTCTACCGAAGTATCGATCAGGTGGCTTGATGCAGAGCGGGTAGAGCCTGCAGACCTTCGGGAATGTGACGGGGTGCTCATACCTGGAGGATTTGGTGTCAGGGGCATTGAAGGCAAGATTAATGCGATCCGCTTATGCAGAGAAGAAAAAATACCGCTCCTTGGCCTGTGTCTCGGGTTTCAGCTTTCAGTCGTTGAGTTCGCAAGACATGTCCTGGGTATCGCCGATGCCTGCAGCAGTGAATGCGGAGACGGCACTGCGGTTATAACCATCCTGCCAGAACAGGAGGGGGTTGAAAACCTGGGAGGGACCATGCGGCTTGGTGACTGTCCGGTTGAGATCAAATCCGGTACAATTGCATACAAACTCTACCAGCAGCATGAGATCATCGAACGTCACCGGCACCGGTATGAGGTTGACCCGGCATACATCAGCAGTCTGGAGGATGCAGGCCTCATCTTTTCAGGGAGAAACGGAGATCGGATGGAGATAGCAGAGATTGAAGATCATCCCTTCTTCTTTGCAACCCAGTTCCATCCGGAGTTCAGGTCCAGGCCAACCAGCCCCTCACCGCCATTTTTGGGTTTTGTAGAGGCTTGTCTGAAGAACAGGGGGAAGGGAGAATAATGGTAAACACAGAGAAATTCATCAAAGAGGCCATTCACCGGATACAGGAAGAGTCAAAGGGTGAAAAGGTCGTCATTGCATTGTCCGGAGGAGTAGACAGTTCTGTCTGTGCAGAACTTGCATCGCGGGCTATTGGTGAGCGGCTGATCCCGATTTATGTGGACACCGGGCTCATGCGGAAAGGAGAAACAAAGCGGATATCAGAGATCTTCGGTCATCTTGGCCTGAAGATTGTGAACGCTGCTGATGAGTTCCTGGATGCCCTTGAGGGAGAGAGTGACCCTGAAAAGAAACGGAAAATCGTAGGGGAACGGTTTATTCGTGTCTTTGAGCGGGAGGCGACCGCAACCGGAGCTCAGTATCTCCTGCAGGGGACCATCTATCCGGACTGTATCGAGAGTGAAGGGGGAATTAAAAGTCACCATAATGTCGGCGGGCTGCCCCTCACCATGCAGTTTCAGGGCGTTATCGAACCGCTCCGGGAACTGTATAAGGATGAGGTACGAGAGGTCGCAGAGGCGCTCGGCCTTCCCCGGGAGATTGCTCACCGGATGCCTTTCCCCGGGCCGGGCCTGTCGGTCAGGGTTGTCGGAAAGGTGACACGAGAAGCAATCGACGTGGTGAGAGAAGCAAACGCCATCATCGAGGAGGTTCTGGTTGAGAAATACCGGCCATGGCAATGCCTTGGTGCCCTGGTGGGACTTGGAACCGGAGTGAAAGGTGATAACCGGCTCCATGGATGGATTGTGGCCGTCCGTGCAGTCAATTCACGCGACGGGATGACGGCAGATCCCATTGACGTATCATTTCAGGATCTGCAGGAGATCGAATCACGGATCACCTCCCAAATACCAAGTGTTGCACGGGTTGTGTATGATGTGACACCCAAACCCCCTGCAACGATAGAATACGAATAACCATTATTGGAGGAATCATGAAATACGAAGATAATTATCGGGAACTTGAATCATCATATTATATGCCTGCATTCAGCCGGGACATGATGCTGGTGAAGGGATCAGGCTGCACCGTCACTGATGCAGAAGGAAAGTCATATCTTGACTTTGTTGCAGGAATTGCAGTCTGCAGCACCGGGCATTGTCATCCGAAGGTCGTCAAGGCCATTCAGGAACAGGCTGCAGAACTCATTCACTGTTCAAACCTGTACTATGTCCCTCACCAGGGAACCCTTGCAAAACGGCTGGTTGAATATTCAGGATTAAAGAAGGCATTCTTCTCCAATTCCGGAGCAGAGGCGAATGAAGCGGCGATCAAACTGGCACGGGTCAGAACCGGGAAGAAAGAGTTCATCGCCTGTGAAGACGGGTTTCATGGACGGACAATGGCATCTCTGGCCTGCACACACAAACCTGCCATCAGAGAGCCATTCCTGCCCTTAAATCCCCGCTGCACCTTTGTTCCCTATGGGGATGCAGATGTTATCCGTAAGGCAATTACGAAAGACACCGCCGCAGTGATGGTTGAACCGGTCCAAGGAGAAGCCGGAGTCATCATCCCACCGGAGGGCTATCTTCGGGAAGTCAGGGAGATCTGTGATGAAAAGGACGTCCTCCTGATCCTTGATGAGGTACAGACCGGGATCGGCCGGACCGGGAGATGGTTTGCATACCAGCATGAAAAGATCCAGCCTGATATCGTATCACTGGCAAAAGGGATCGCAAGCGGATTTCCGATGGGAGCAATCATAGCCCGCGACGGTCTTGAGTTCTCAAAGTCAGAACATGGAAGCACCTTTGCCGGCGGGCCCGTCGCCTGTGCTGCAGCTCTTGCAACCCTTGATGTCATTGATGAGGTACTGCCATCGGTGGCACATAAGAGTGAGCAGATGAAAAAAGCACTCTCCGCACATGAAATACGGATTACCGGCCTCATGGCAGGAGTGACCATCGGTGATTCCTGTCCGGCCGTCCAGCAGGCATGCCGGGAAAACGGTGTCCTCGTCAATTGTGCTGCACATGGCAATCTCCGGTTAGTGCCGCCTCTTGTCATCAGTGCTGAGGAGATCGACAGGGGATGCGGAGTCATTCATGCAGCAATCGAATCGATCTGCTGATCTGATCCGTGATCTCTACCGGCAGGATACGGGTTACGTATTTGCAAAAAAGCCAGAGGAGATTGCAAAGGAGTTCGGGTTTACAGAGGTAGCCAGGCTTGCCAGTAATGAAAACCCCTTCGGACCCTCCCCCCGTGCATTAAAAGAGGCAGAAAAAGCCCTTTGTATCATGCACCGGTACCCTGATACCACTCATACAAACCTTATCAATGCCCTGCAGAGATATCACGGTGACTACTCCTTTGTTACCGGCGTGGGAATGGACGGAGTGATTGAGACCTGTATCAGAGTACTGATAAATCCCGGTGATCAGGTTGCCATCTCAACTCCAACCTTCTCCTTTTATGGTCTTGCAGCTGCCGCCCAGGGAGGAGACGTTACCCACATTCCAAGAAACCCTGATTTTTCGGTAGACATTCCTGACTTTATTGCAGCAGCCAGAAAGGCAAAGATTTCCTTCCTCTGTACTCCGAACAACCCTTCAGGGACCGTAACACCGCTTTCAGATATTGAGGAGATCCTAAAGAACATAGATGGCATCCTCTTTTTGGATAACGCATATGTGGAGTTTTCACCGCTGGACTACCGTGATCTTATGAACCGGTATGATACCCTTATCATCGGACGAACCATGTCCAAGGTCTTCGGTCTGGCAGGATGCAGAGTCGGATATGCATTTGTTCCGGACTGGTTCAGACCGGTGTATGAAAAGGCGGCAACCCCATTCACCCTGAATACCATATCAGCGGCTGCAGCTGCAGGTGCCCTTGAAGACCACGACTATATCGACCGGACCATCGCCTATGTGAAAAAATGGCGGGATATATTTACAAAGGAGATCGGAAAACCGGTTCTTCCAAGCGGGGCAAATTTTGTGATGATAGACGTTGCACCGCTCACCGGTGATCAGGCTACAGACTTCTTTGCACAGAACGGAGTTCTGGTCCGGTCATGCCGGAGTTTTCCCGGTCTTGCAGATCATTATATCAGGGTGTGCATAGGAGAAGAATGGGAGAACAACCGGTTCATTGAGGTATTCAGAAGATTATGATGATCGCTCTTTCCGGAACACCCGGAACAGGAAAGACGTCCGTTGCCCGGGAACTTCAGAAGAGGGGAGTCCCGGTGACCTATGCTACAGATACGATCGGGCCATATCGTATTGGTGAAGATCCTGAGCGGGACACCGATATCATCGATGATGAGCGGTGGGTGTCAGAGTTCACGCCGGTTGATGGGATCGTAGAGGGGCATCTGACACATCTTCTCCCGGCAGACCGGATCATTATCTTACGGTGTCATCCAGCAATCCTCAAGGACAGACTCAGAAAAAGGGGATATTCAGAAATGAAGATCCAGGAGAACATCGAAGCGGAAATCCTGGATGTAACCCTGGCCGAAGCATTTGATATCCATGATGAGGAGAAACTCTACGAGATTGACACAACACACCTGGATATTTCTGAATGTGCAGACAAAGTTGAGGAGATAATCAGAGGAACTGCACAGCCGTCAATCGGAATTGTTGACTGGCTTATCACATGCGGAGATATGTTATGACCCTTGACTCATATCGTGAACAGGTAAAGCCCATCATCGACCCGGTTGTTGCCGCATGTATACGAATGAAAATTACTCCGGATAGTTGTACGGTCCTCTCCCTCATCGCTGCAGCAGGAGCAGGTATCGGATTTTATTTTTACGAGATCGGGATCGGTACCGCCTGCATTCTCCTCAATGCACTATTTGATGCCCTCGACGGCTCGATTGCACGGGCCATGGATATCCAGAGTCTGAAAGGTGATTTCCTGGACCACACCGTGGACCGGTACGCAGATATTTTTATGATATGCGGGATATTCGCCGGTCCGCTCTGTCCCTGGCAGATAGGTGTCTTCGGACTGACCGGGGTCCTGATGGCATCATATCTTGGGACCCAGGCACAGGCGGTCGGGATTGGCAGATTTTATGGGGGATTTTTGGGACGGGCTGACCGGCTTATTCTTCTTATCGGAGCAGGAGTCGCTTCTGTAATCTCATCCGCACTCATCATCGGACTGTCCCTCTTTGCATGGGTGTTACTGATTTTTGGTATCTTTGGCCATATTACCGCAGCCCAGCGGTTTTTGCATGTGTGGAAACAGCTATAGTTGTTATAGCTGTTTCCCAACCATCTGGGCCGAAGAATTCATAAATATCCAGTATCCCTGTCTCGGGTCAAGAGAAACGTCCCTGCTCTCAACTCCATTCGTAATAGGGGCAGAGAATCTCTGCTTTTCTGCATCATACCCGATAATATAACTCCAGAATTCTTCGATTGAACGGAAAGCTTCATCAGCGGATACCATCATGATATCAGCAAAGCTGACAAGATTCCACCCTTCCTCCAGATCCCTGGTCAGATTATACTCCGGACCCTCACCTGATATCCTGATGGGAACCTGTACCATATCTGGTGAGTATATAAAAAAGGCTGACAAGGGGGAGATCGGATCAGATCGTGCTGATCTCATCCAGGCGGCTGATGTACTGTTCCATGTAAAGATGGAATGTCCTGCGGTATCAACACCGGAGAGAATATCCATGGTGTCAAAACCGGGTTCTAGCGTTACCGGAACAGAGACCAGATTCCAGCCGCGAAGGAGAGTAATATTCAGGTAATAGGGAGAGACTGCAACAATATATGCTGGTTTTCTGATATCCTCACACCCGGTAACTGAATCACATGCCTGAAGAGCGGGTGAATATATCCCGGCGGTCTCATAGCAATGGAACGGATTTCGTTCATTTGTCTTCTGCCCGTCACCAAAGTCAAGCTCTGACTGCTGTATCTGACCGGTCACTTTATATGAAGTACAGAGAGGAGCAAGGCCACGCCTTGGAAGACCGGAAAAGTCATACGGGGAAGCTTCCTTCTTTAAGACATGGACCGTCTGTGATTTTGTTCCAAAACAGTCGCCGGCCCCCCATACGGTCAGAGTCACATTATAATTCCCTGGTTCATCAAACCGGTGCTCTACAATTTTTCCTGAATCTGACGTGCCATCACCAAAGTTCCAGTACCGTTTCTCAGCATAATCAATTGTGGTATCAGTGAACTTGACCGTGAGAGGTGCGTCGCCGTGGGGAGGGAACATGGTGAATGAGGGTTTCGGAACCGCATGAGCCGTGATATAGTTCTCCTTTACCTCCTGCTGCGTGCCGTTCGGAAAGGTGTCAGTCAGACTCACCGTGTAGGGACCAGGGAATCTGAAGCAGTGGAAGGGATTTTTCTCAGTGCTGGTCTCACCATCACCAAAGTCCCACAGACGGGTGAGGGGGATCTCAGGGGATTTTTCATTAAACTGCACACAATGAGGTGCACAGCCGGCCAATGGGGTAGCAGTAAAATCAAGTTTCTCTTTGGGTTTTATCTTCAGTTCCTTTACCGCTATGGCATTACATCCACAGGTACCCGTGATCACCAGTGAAACCCGGTATGTTCCTTCCATATCAAACCGGTGTGAGGGAGATGGCCCCTCTGCCCGTGTCCCGTCTCCAAAATCCCAGGAGTATTTCAGTCCTTCCGGAGCATCGGTACTGAATTTGTATTCATTCAGAGCAGTCCCCTGGGCAATAAGAATCCTGGGTTGATGAACAAGTATGGGCTCTTTTCCTTCCACTGTATCACATAAATTATTGGAACAGTAGGTCAGAGATGGGAAATAATTCCCGCTGGTCCCATAACAGTGGGTGGCCTGTGCACTGGTCGCCGTGCTGTTGTCACCAAAATTAAACTCCCAAGACTGAGTGGGATTGATGATACTATATGCAACACATAAAGGAGCGATCCCTTCAACCGGGGTAGCGGTAAAATCAGGAGTTCCTGCTGGAACATATTTCAGGTACCGGTTTTTTGTAATGGTATACGGAGCACCATCAATCGTATAGGTCATGGAGACGGTGTAAAGACCAGGCTCGGGGTAACAATGGACCGGACTCTTTTCATATGATCTCCCCCCATCGCCAAAATCCCATTGAAATGAGTCAGCCTCCCCATATACGATGAACCTGGTACAGATCGGAGCAGTGCCATTCTGTCGTTCAGCAAGAAAATCTACCTTGTTCCCCGGTGTAACCTCGATATAATTGAATTTTGAGATCTTGTTGCAGGAACCAGCAATACAGTATGTCAGGGAGGGGCTGTAATTCCCCGGTTCCCTGAACTGGTGTCTCGGATTCTGGTCAGTACTATCATCACTTCCATCTCCGAAATGCCAGATGATATTCGTAGGATTGCCGATTATTGAAAACTGAGTAGTAAGCGGGGCTGGCCCGGAGGAAGGTTCTGCGAAATAATCAACATATGTCTCAGGATCTCCGACTTTCACACAGTCAGGTTTTGATACTTCCCCGGCGATTGTGCCATAGGAGTATTTTAGTTTAACCCAGTAGGATCCCTTTTGTTTATAACAATGGACAGGGTTCATGGCATATGAGGTTGTTCCATCACCAAAATCCCAGACATACTCACCATTCGGGCCTGAAACAGTAAACTGAACGCAAAGAGGTGGATACCCTTCAAATGGAGAGGCGGTAAAATCCACGACCCACTCCGCTGACAGATTGCTGGTATTATTCGTGATATTGTCCTCCGGCCCATCAGCATGCGTTATGGATATAAGAATCCCAGCGATACACACACAGAATGCGAAAACACATAATAGCCGGATAACCAGGCAATTCTGCATCTGACCAGAATACTCTGCCATAAGTAAAAATCAGGTACCTGTAGGCACTTCAAGTATAAAAATAAGTGACGAAAAGGTCAGAACCAGCTCTCAAGAGTTTTCTGCTTCTCCTTCTTCGATATCTTATCAAGAACCGGATCCACCCGGTCCAGGGAAAACCCATGTTCATCACAGAGAAATGCCCTGATGCCGTCACGATCAATCCGCCCGGGATCAAGAGTGTATGAATCGGTGACCGGGGGATTTAGGAAAAAACTACGAACTGGTTCAGGATCAAAATCAGGAAGTTTCTCACGGATAATTGAATCAAACTCTCCTGATTTGATCTTCTTTAATCCGGTTTTAGCGCCAATCCCCCGGATTCCGGGATTAAAATCGGTGCCGGTCAGGATGGCAATCTCGATAAGCTGCTCTCTGGTTATAGCAAGAGTACTGAGAACATCAGAGAGGAGAATTCGTTCAGGCTGGACGGTAATCTGTCTCCCATGAAGCCGACGCTTGCCTGAAATGGTAAGATTTCTGACCAGGACCGGAGTGCCAAAGAGGAGGGTGTCATAGTCCTGAGAGACAACATAGTCAGCATCCCCCTGCAAAACCATATATGCCGCCTGAGCTTCTCCTTCTGATGGGGCGTCAACAACAGGCAGACCCATCAGCTGGATCAGCTGACGTGCCGAAGACAGAATATAGGCATCAATGGCCGTACTGGACATGGCATACCTGAAGGCCCCGGTCAGATCACCCTCTTTTTTTGCCTGGTCCCATTTTTCCTTCGACTCTTCACGGACATCCCTTCGTTCCTGGATGGTCCTGCCTTTCATCTCCGGTGATTTTCCATCAAAGATGAAGACCGGGCGGATACCCTGAGTCAGAAAGTTGGCAGTCCTGAAGAAGATGCCGGAAAGATGCGAGGTGATTCTTCCCGAATCATCCAAGAGGGGAGTCCCATCCGGCTGTCTGATGATAGAGAGGAACTGGTACAGCGCATTGAATGCATCGATTGCCGCGACTCCTTTCAGCTCATCGGCTTCAGCCGGCCGTTTCAGGTCAGTAAGAATATCTCTGAGTGCTACACCCATGGTCAGCCTACCGGTACACCCTTCTGGTCAGTTCTGTATGGACATCCATCATCTTTCGCACAGACTCCTCATATCTTCGTTTCATATCCGATGCCTGATCATCGACTGCCCGATGGATAATTCTGCCCTGATATTTCACCCCTGCTGCAAGGTTTTCAACTCTGACAAGAGTATACCACATCAGAAAGATAATGGGAAGTGTCATCAGGAGAAGTCCGATAATCGCTTCAAAAGGGAACCTGTATGCAAATCCGATCAGGATACACCCGCATGAAACCAGAAGGAGCGGGATAATACCAGCCAGAAGGATCCGATCATCCATATATTCAGATAGGTAGTTCTCCCATGATGTAAGTACTGGTTATCATGAGATCGAAGGAACAAATCCGGGAGTTTTTTGCCATCCTTGCAATGCCGGTAATGCTCCTTGCTGTGGAAATCGGATCCGTTCTCCTTGCAATGCCCATGACCGCCTCAGGATATGCGGTCTTTGAAGACCCAGAGTCACTTTCAAATCCGGTATGGTTTATCGTGATGCTCCTGGTATTCACGGCATTTCTTCTTATCCTCATACAATACAGATTCAAACGAGTGCTGGGCTGGATAATCCGGGCATCCCTGTTTATCGCATATATCTATGTATTCTCAGGACTTCTTGGACTCATCCTGTCAGCGGAGTCTGCACTGGTTATAGGAACAGCATGTGCCGGAGCGGCAACGATCCTGTTATGGAAATACCCCGAGTGGTATGTTGTAGACATATTGGGCGTCCTTCTTGCAGCTGGAGTTGCATCCATGTTTGGCATATCACTCGAACCAGTACCGGTCATTCTGCTCCTTATCCTCCTCTCGGTATATGATGCAATATCAGTATACAAGACAAAACATATGCTCACCCTCGCAAACGGTGTTATTGAAGGCAGAATGCCCATCATGATGGTGGTACCAAAGAAGGAGGGATACTCATTCATTCGTGACGGAATCGGGGGCA
>NZ_JAIWNS010000196.1 GCF_020216685.1 Methanospirillum hungatei
TGGGGCTGCACTTACTGTCACCAACCTAATAAAAATAGTAAGCTTTAAATATATAAAGATCTTTCGGTTAACTTAACCGCGTAACTCATATTGGGATATGGGATCTCTTTCTCATGTCTATTCGATCATCATCACTCTGCTTATGCTCGTGATGATGTCTGGTTTCTGTACCGCCGAGGAAGTCTCGTATCTCACCTATAATGATACAACAGCCGGGTTTTCCTTTGACTATCCGGAGGGTGCATCTCTTGTGTATGCGGCAGATGCAGATACGAGGGAATTAGCTGTCCAGACTCCGAATAATGTCACGATGATTACCATCGTGGTAAGAACAACTGACCAGCAGCTGGAAGACCTGACATCTGACTTGGTTTCTTCCGTCTCCCTCCTCCCTGAAGGAACGGTGGTATCAAGCGGGCCAGGGGTCCTTGGAGATAATGATGCCTTCTTCCTTGATTACCAGTGGGTCAGGAATGATACCCCGGTCAGAACATACACGATTACAACCGTAAAAGACGGCAGATCGTTCACCGTGAGTTATGATAACCGCGCAGATCAGTTTGAAACGGAAAAAATCCAGATTGATCCAATGATTGAGTCGTTCCGGTTCATTGAGCGTGATACTGAAGAAAAGAACTACCCCGGATACTCCTACTACCCTGGTATGGTGTATGATGTCTTTGGCATGCCGATGTATGATGAGAGTGAGTATGCCTGGTATCCCTACTCGTATGGCTGGGACGGGTCAACCGGGTATCAGCTACCGTATCAGAACGCCGGTCAGTTCCCACAATATACCGGGTATAATCCCTATTCCTCCTACCCTCAGTACCAACAGTATCCCCAGCCAACACCAATGCCGACTCAGGGAATGATGCCCGGCTATACGTCAATGCCAACGATCATTCCGACGATGATGCCCACAGTCCAGCCCTACCAGACGCCGATAACAGTCCCGGTCAGTTCAGGGGGAGATATAAATCAATTGATTAATGACGGACTTGACTATCTCACAAAAAAGCAGTACAAGCAGGCTGAACAGAATTTCAAGGCAGCATTGCAGATAGATCCTTCAGATTTCGTTGCGCTGTATGGCTATGCGAAGGTTCTGTTTTTCGGGTATGAAGGTCGCGAAGAAGAGGCCCTGGAACAGGTAAAATACGCGGTATCATCAGCATCCGGTTCTGCCAATAATTCTCAGTTGGCAATAATCTACACATTAAAGGCACAGATAGAAGGGTATCTGAAGAGATATTCCGATGCTCTACAATCCATTGACTTTGTCATTGCTCATGATGATCCGCAGTATCTGGCCGGGGATTATTATCTCAAGGCAAAACTTCTCTATGATAGCGGGGCTCCTATTCAGGATGCAATTGCAGCAGCACAAAAAGCCGTGGACCTGGCACCCGATAACGGGGATTATATCTCCCTCCTGTCCAAACTGAAAAGTTCATCAGGACAGAGCAGCAGTGGCTCGGTTTATCCGGAGGTCTCTCCTGTTCCGACATGCACCCAGGGATAATTTATCCTTTTTTAGAAATTTTTATCCGGTATGAGTCCGATTCCTCATTGGTGTCATATGCCTGGATTACATACTTCTCTGATGAAAGCAATAGTGCTTGTCTGGTGCGGGCTTCTCCTGGTGATTATTCCCTCTGCCCTATGTGATAACACTTCATCACCGGAGAGCATAGATAAGGGGCTTTTTACCGGAGTTCTCAATACCCTGAACACAGGGTACTCCGGAAGTGGTGGAACGGCAGATGACCTTCTTGCTGAAGGGGAGCGTCTCCTTTTGAATGGATCATTTTCAGACGCCACCAGAGCATTTGATAAGGTTCTCGAGACTGATCCGGATTCATCTTCCGGCTGGCTGGGTCTTGCCCGTGCACAATCCGGTGCAGGAGAACAGGAGCAGGCCCTGATATCCTTAGATGAGTTCCTGTTTCGCCATCCGGATGCATGGCAGGGGTATCTTCTGCAGGGAACAATCCTGACATCCCTTCAAAAATATCAGGATGCGGTTGCCAGTTATAAGAAGGCACTTGAGCTGAATTCTACCGATGCTCTTGCCTGGGCCGGATATGGAGCAGCACTCTATGGGACAGGTTCGTATGAGGATGCCCGTGATGCCTGTCAGCAGAGTCTTTCATTACGTCCTGATTTACCATCGGCTCATTACTGGGAGGGAAAAAGCCTGTACATGCTTGGCGATGAAACCGGGGCTTTATCCAGTTTAAACCAGACGGTATCCATTGACCCGGGGTTTATTGAGGCTTATCTTGCGATATCTGATTTATATGCAAGATCAGGAAAAGGGGATGACGCACTTGTGGTGATTTCGACAGGCCTGGATAGAAATCCCTCTTCATTCCTGCTCTGGAAGGAGAAGGGACGCCTCCTTGAAGATTTGAACCGGAGATCTGAAGCGCATTATGCATATGAGCAGGCACTCAGTCTGAATCCGGATGATTCTGATGTCCGTCAGCGAATGACCAATATCTCTCTTGGATCTGAATTATGAGTAAATTCAGACATCCGTATCTTTTCTACTACCTCCTCATAGCTCTGGGTTTATCCATGGTTGTATTCCCGGTGGTATCTGATATTGAGCAACCTTCAAATGAGTATCATGGAACACTTCTTGCCTGCTATCTGGTCGGAAATGACATCGAGTCTCAAAACCGTCTTGGAGATTATGGGTTCATCACCCAGAACCTCCTTGATATGCGGGAAGGGTACGGTTCAGGAAACCCGAATCTCACCGTCATCATCGCATATGGCGGAGCGGATAAGGAGGGATGGCGTGGGATGCGGGTATATTCTCTTGCCGATGCAACGTCCGATTTTCTGGATAATGGCCGGTATGACTCCTGGGATACGTATACCCGTTCCTATCCTGATTACAATATGGGCACAAAGGAGTCATTTCAGGAGTTTTTATCCCTCCTTGAGCCGTGGAGAAATGCCGAAAGAATATACCTGATCATGAGTGGTCATGGTGCGGCATACAAGGGAGCATTTCCTGATGAAAATTATGATACTGGAAATATCCCGCTTTCTGATCTGAAAGACGCTCTTGCTCAGTCAGGAATTCACTTTGATCTGATCGGCCTTGATACCTGCCTGATGGGAACCATAGAGGTTGCAGATGCGTTGTCAGGCGCGACCCGGTATCTCCTTGCATCTGAAGAGACGGAACCGTCACGTGGTTGGAATTACTCCATGATAACCCAAGAGCTGGTGAACAATCCATCAGTTGATCCAAAAGAACTCGGTATTCATATCATCGATGGCTATATCAGATACCAGGTACCAAACAGCCCGGCAACGCTCTCCCTGATTGATATAGATGCCATTCCTGCGGTTATCAGTTCTCTGGATGAGTTCTCCCGTTCATTACATACGGTATACAAAGATCCTGAAGGGAAGCGGATCATAGAAGAGATCCTTACCGATTCCGGTGAATTTGGCCTTCAGATGTATATGAGCCTGAAGACAGATGAGCGGATCTTCATATCATATACGCTGGATATCATCTCATTTGCCAAAAATATCCGCAATGCACTCCCTGCCATGCATCCTTCAGCAGATGCGCTTATCCAGTCAGTATCTGATGCAGTTGTCTATCATACCGAGCAGAAACGACCATATGCACATGGTCTTTCAATCTTCTCACCGGTTCATAAGGAGATAATCCTTGAACATATCTTTGAATACTCACCGGCCATAGCGGTATCCGAAGAATGGTACTCATTCCTGATACAGTTCTTCAGATCTGTCCTCTCTGACAAAGAACGGCCGGTATTGACCGATTCAGAAGATGGGATTCTGGTCAGGGATGATGGATATGCCACCGTCCAGATAGAATTTGTCCGTCATAATGCTGATGGTGATGTCCTTCTTGGTGCAGAACCGGCATACGCGTACCCATCCGGTGAGTATGTTCTCCCTGAGTGGGACGGAAGGGCATTTCATCTGAAGGATCCCAAGACCGGGAAGATTCAGATTATACCGGTTTTCTTCCAGCGAAGAGTTGATGATCAGACTGAAGAGTATTATGCATTTTCACGGATCTCAAAAGAGGATGATCCTGATGAGTCATGGATCTGTATTGACATCTACTTCGAGAGTACTACTGGCCGGACAACCATGTTCTTTCTCTATCTCGGACCTGATGAGGAGAATATCCTGAAAGTCGCACGTTCAGGCAGGTTGAATTCCTTATCTGATATGACAGGCATTGGTATCATCCCATATGCAGTGGTTCAGTATAAAAACGGGAAAAGAACCTGGCAGCCGGTAGCCTCCCGTCCGTTTGAACTTAATGAGGACGTCGTCACCAGTTATGAGGCTGTTGCCTGCGGTTCGTATGATTATTTCCTGGTTGCAACAGATATGCATGGCAACCGGGCGGAAGGACAGAGAAAGAGGTTGGATCTGCCCTGCTGATCAGGGAATAATGATCTCTTTCTCTCTCAGTATATCCCCTTCCTTACCAAAGAGGGTAAGATATGCCGTGATCCCTTTTGGGGCATTCACACTGATAACCACTTCATAACAGCCCGATCCTTCAATCTTCTTCTCATCGTAGGCTATACTTGAATCACCGTCACCCTGTGTTTTGAGAATATCCAGAATCCCACTTCCCACGCCGTTCCCCTCAATACAGGCTCGCAGGGTAAGATCTTCCCAGGTGATCTCTGCAATTCTGATGTCATCAAAGAGGAGGGCAACTGACTTTTTCACACTACTGTTCGTGTTATTCACTTCAATCGTCCAGTTCCGAAGAGTTCTGTTTGATTCATTATACTCATTCGAATTCTGGTATACATCTTTGAAGGTGATATCCTGGATCATCCCCTCAATTGGAACTTTGTTTGTTGAAAAGTCTCTTTTTGCCCCAAGCAGGGAGGGATCTATATATACAACCGACCCATATGGAATGAATGCCCCGGTAAACTGCTCATAGAGCAGGCATGCATTATTATCCGGTGAGATGGTCAGTATCCAGTCCCCCCGTACCGGAATCTGAACTGATGTATTCAGGACCGGGATGCCAAATGACTCACCTGCCCACGTATCACGAACAAGACCCTCCCTGATCCCTGACACGACCGCTGATCGGAGTCGCTCAGGAATGACATACACGGATTTTCCATTCTCCTGGTCTCCAAGATATAAAACCCCGAGATTATTTGTGATTTCACGGGCGATGATCTCCCTGACAATAATCTCTGTCCAGGTTTGTGCCGATGCAGGTCCCTGTGCCGTGATAATGGTATCGGTAATCACTCCTTCTGCCTGATCCAGGATAGCGCCGGATTGCTCCAGAAATACCCGGTTTTTCTCATCAGGAACCGATACCTTTACCCCGTTCAGGATCCCTGCATTCGCCAGAGCCAGCGTCCCGTTCCCGATCCCGGCACAGATCGATCCTGCCTGGGAAGCATTTTGTAATATCCGGGTGAGCGGTTCAGAGCTGAAAAGAGAACTCATATCACTGCCCCCGATGATAATGATTGCTGTTTCATTGGTTATCATGTCAGAAATACTGTCAAGTGACTGCACCTCTCTGTCTGATATCAATTGACCATCAGGATCAGGGCCTGCAAGGGTCCAGGTGATATCATATGATGTGAGTTCACGAACCACCATCTGAAATGACTCTTCATCAAAACCCGCAGACGGGATGACTACAAGAGCCTGTATCGGGTCAGATATGGTTTCTGATGCCATTCCCTGGCCGGATAGCAGAATGATCATTACAAGTAGCAGTATCTTTTTCATGGATCACTGACCTCATCCGTTCTCAAAAGGAAGAAATAATAGTATAATGACATATTGATTGATGAATGTTATGCACCTCTTTTCACATGGTCCTTTTCCAATATTTTCCCTTCTTCTCCTGATTCTGCTTTCTGTTTCTATCGCGACGTCTGCAGATGTTCCTACGACCAGGATTGCTATATACATGGTCGGCAGTGACCTTGAATCAGAGTCACATCTTGGTACCGCAGAGATCAAGGAGATATTATCCGGTCTTTCCGGTGATTCCAGGCATATCGATCTTCAGATTGCATTCGGGGGTGCACGGAGTATGGGATGGTCCGGTATGACCATCGCAGATAAAGAAGATCTTCAGGATGACTACCGTGACGGTGTTATCGGAAATGGTCACTATGCATTCAGAGATCCCTCAATGAATATGGGAGATACAAAAGGGCTGGCAACATTCGTTGAATACCTAAATGATCTCCCTGCATCTGACCGGAACATCTTCATCTTCTGGGATCATGGTGCATCTCTTGCCGGGCTGTGTTTTGATGAAAATTATAACTGGGATCAGCTGACGATGCAGGAGATCACCGATGCACTTGAAAAGTCCGCAATAACCTGGGATCTTATCGGTATGGATGCGTGTCTGATGGGTTCTCTTGAGGTCATGCAGGCAGTCTCTCCATTCGGCCATCTGCTTTTGGTTTCAGAAGAGGTTGAACCGGGCCATGGATGGGATTATGAGATCCCGTTACGGGCCCTCTCTGATAACCCCTCAATACCGATTGAAGAATGGGGGAAGCTGGTCATCGATTCATACATGGACAATCCACATCATGAGCCGATGAAAAAGACCCTCTCCCTTGTTCAAATGACAAGTCTCCCGGATTTGGAAGAGAATCTCTCTCTCCTTGGCACATTTCTTCGTGAACAGATGGATCAAAAACCAGTATACGAGGGCATTGGCACTTCTTTTTATAATGCCCAGAGATTCGGGTATGATCCCAGAAAAGATATCGAGGTCTCGGTTGATCTTGGGGATCTGTCAGATAATCTGGGGATGCATGTCAAAGACTCCTCTGATATCATCGGCCAGGTGAAACAGACCATGGCCAGTGCGGTATTATACCAGCGAAATGACGGTTCAAGGCCGAAATCAACAGGCATTTCAACAATCTCTCCACGGAACAGGCATGTGGATGAAATCTCTGCATCATCTGGCAATCGTGTTAATAATTCAACATGGCTCTCATTTCTTAAGAATTATGTCTCGTATATATCCACCGACTCGAGTAAACCTGTGATAACCACTCTTGGGAATGGGACGTTTCAGGTGAGTGATGACCAGGGTATTCAGATGGTGATGGTAAAGACCGACTGGATGCCTGACGTCACAAACTTCACGCATTCATTCGGGATGAAAGCAGATCCGGTATATCCCGATGCTCAAGGGATCTATACTCCAAATCCGGATGATAAAACCTTTTACCTGACCGATACCGGGACCGGGAACCGCTCGTATTTTTTCAATACCTATTATGGAACTGATATCAATGGAACTGAGTTATATTTTGGATTTGTAAATATTACAAGGGGGTCAAAGACCCGTGAGACTGCAATCAATATCATGCAAAGTCAGGATGGCCTGATACAGTATGCTCTCTTCCCATACGAGGTCAATCCCTCAACCGGGGAGTATCTGTTCTCCAGAATACCTCTCACCGTCAGAACAGGGGATATCATAACACCGGTGATCGTCGAACGGTTTCTGGGTGGTGAATCCAGATGGCAGTATTCGTCCCTCGATCCCCTCCTGATAACCGGTGATCTTGCGATTGAACGGGACCGGCTCCCCTATGGGTCATATTTACCATCATTGTGGGCGTATGATTACAATATGAATTATGATATCTATCTCATGGATGTGCTGCGGTTTCCGAACAGTGCAGAGATAATCTCACCGTGATCATCGATGAATTACCTCTTTTTTTCTATCCCGGTCCAGTATGTATAGAAAAAGTCATCACCTCCGGTTGCCCTGGTGACCATGAGATATGTGCCCGGCTCGGGATTGTCAAGAACAAGCATCTCTGAGAGAAAATTCTCTATCCCCTGTGACCAGCAGTCCTGGCATTCATCGGTTGAATTATAGGTAAATTCCTCGTATGAGTCCGGAAGATTTGTCCCTTTCTGGACATAGAGATCAAGGTTTGTCCCCTCTCTTGACTCAGTCATAAATATCACCCGCTCAAGGCCGGGAGGAATATAGGTTTCAAATACGGAATGTGTCTGATTCTGAATAACTCCCATGTCTATCTGTTCATGATAGACATACATGACGAGAATTTCTGCTTTTCCTCCTGATGAGTCCGATGAAAAATACACCGGATATCTTCCTGGATCGAGGATCAGGTATTCGCTGCTGATATTTTTCAGGGTTAAAATCCGGGGATATCCGGTCTGGACCTCGGTGAAGAGATCAGGCACGAAAAAATTATCATAGCCCTCTCCAACCGTCAGATTCCATTCAGTCCCGTTCTCCCCCCATCCGTATACCCTGACAAAACCCGTCTCACTGTCACGGATATCCAGGTCAACCCGGATAGGATGGTCAGGGGATACCTCCCCGCTCATGTACGTTGAATAGACCGGACGGAAGAGATCTGACTCAGGGTTATAGATTGTGTGTTCTGCACCGTTTACTATCATGATGAGTGTCAGGAACAGGAGTGCTGCTGGAATATGGGAGTTCACATTCCTGTATTGGATCACCTGATTGTATAGTTATTGCTATCCCTCCTTCCTGATGGGCGGTTATATATGGTTTCAACGCAGAACCCGATCAGGGTATGATTCGATCAATACGGCGCCTGCTCCGAAATATCCAGTCTTCGTACGAGAAGCAGGTTCTTTTTTCGCTCATTCTCTTCTCAATAATCATTCTCGTATGGACGGTGCTCTTTTATTATATCCATAACCAGTACGAGGAAAACCCCATCACTCCGTTAGAGGCCCTGATTTTTGTTGTTGAGACTGTCACAACCACCGGATATGGAGAACTGCTCCCGTTCTCACATGATTATCTCTGGATATTCGTCCTGGTCATGATGATATCCGGCGTTGTGATGTTCCTGATGCTGATAAATCTCTTTATCACTCCAATCATTCAGAACAAGGTCCATCCGGTTCCTCCTGCCTCGCTGACCTATCCCTGTGCCGGTCATGTTGTCATTTTCGGGTATAATCCGGTCATAGTTGAGGTACTGGAGCATATTCATAGTCTGGGTGTTGATATTGTTCTTATCGAGGAAGATGAGACAAAAGCCCTCATGGAGACCGCTTCTCTTCCCAGACTGGTTCAGGTCATCTATGGCCGGTTTGATGAAGAGAAGACATGGAAAAGTGCACGAGTCTCTGAATGCAGGTACATCCTCTTCTGTCTTGAGGACTGGATATCTGCCGAGGTTATTCTGGGTCTCTCGAAGAAGACTGATGCACGGATTATTGTAATAACATCCGGTCATGAGGCTGATCAGCTATTATCTCTCTGTGGTGCAGATATCCTGGTCCATTCCAGGGATATTGTCGGGACTCTGACCGCCCGCCATGCCCTCCTTGCAACAGAACCAGATGCCCTTGAGAAAAATCCTCTTATGCAGGAGATCCTGCATGAAACCTCCTCTGCATTTGGAAGTTGCAGGTTTGTCCGTATCCCGGTGATACCAGGCAGTATTGCTGAGGGAAGGACCATCTCCTCACTCCGGTTTGAAGAGGATTATCAGTTCAGGCTGATTTATCTCCTCAAAAAAGGCGAGGTTATCCTTTCTCCCCCTGGAGATATGATTATTGACAGGTCAATGGTGCTCTTTTTCATAGGGCCAGGTGCAGGATTATTCAGGCTTATCAGTGG
>NZ_JAIWNS010000197.1 GCF_020216685.1 Methanospirillum hungatei
CCGGCTTCATCCACCAGACTTCCCTGCCAGCTAGGAATCTCTCGTGTCAAATTCTCTTTGAATACAGAGATATCCCACATCATATTATCTTTCAGAGCATAGGTGATTCCCCTGTCCGGTCCAAGTACACCGGTTTCGTTCACCACCAGAGCCTTATACAAAACCTCATTAGGATATTTTCCAAACTGTGAGGGGAGGTAATATCGGAGTGTCCAGATAAGTTCTCCATAGTCTCTTGTCTTTTTTGTTGTATCTTCTCCCTTCAAACGATTATATACCAGATTACTAAGACGAACGGCTTCAGATTTAACGAGATTATTCATTTTCTGATCACGTTCAGCAAATGAAGGGGTACATCCGGCTTCATCAAAAATCCATTTTTGTACAGATCCATGGATACTCAGTCTAATCTCAGTCTGTGCATCAACCCAGGCATAAATAGAGCACCAAAAATTTTTCTGTGAACCATCATCAATTTCAGAACTTCCTTCAGATATTACTCCTCCGGGAAGAGAATCATAAGGATAATAGGGAGAAGCAAAACTGAGTCCCAGACTTCTCTCACGAAATGCTTCAGGGGTTTCAGAAACAGGATAAATTTCATCGTGAGAAACAACTGATACATCTACATCAAAAAAATCCCCTTTCTTGTTCTTTACTCTGGAATCTGATTTCGGACATGATATTGGAACATAACCCGTCCATTGTGCAGTAAAATACCGATTCGCCGGACCTGAGCTATCATCCTTAACCTCATATTTCTGCTCAGGTATAAGACCAGATGTGATTTCATCCTCTTGGGGAAGAGAAGAGAGTATCACATCTGAACTGACACCCATTACCGGCATAATTATCAAAAGAAGAAAAATCAAAATCAATTGGAGAGTTTTTGAATGATCTTTTTGTCGTAATTGTTCGTGGGCCATATTCTCTACTCTCCCTTTGAGGTTAAATATTTTTATCCAATGAAAATTCTACAGATTTCAGCACCATATCACCTATAAATATTCAATTGTATGTGCTGAAAATAAAATTCTCAAATTCAAAAATGATTTGTGTTAATTCGAATGAGTTAATTTGAGATAGGTATATTGTACTTTTTTCTTAATTTAGGTGGAGAACCTTTATTTAATGACAAAAATGATAAAATGAATTATTTTATCAATGTCACCTTTTTTCTTCAAGAAGTCGATCAAATGTTCTCTCAATCTTACGTAAATCTGAAGAAAATTCCTGGATCTTTGCAGCAACGATCTTTCGTTCATTATTACGAAGTTTCTGGATTGCTTCCTGCTTTTTCTCGCAAAGATACCGGCATTCTAATGCCTGAAATAAATCTTCATACTCCTCATCTGATAATTCTATCTTTACGAAAATAGACGAAGGCCATACTTCCAAATAATTTCGCATCACCGATACATCTTCAACAACCGCTGCCCCTTCCCGATAATCATAATAATTCTGATAAATATCTCTGAAAGCCTCTTCATTCTGATAATCACGTAAAATTTCTGCAGATTTTTCACCAACTTCGGCTGCTCGTTTTAAGGCATCCACCTTATCAGGTAAGTATACCAAATCTGAAAACTCATCCGGTAAACCATATAGCACTGGAAGGAGATCTACCCAGCTGGAAGTAGCAGTATAGAAATCTCCCCCACAATCAATCTCTGCATCAATCTGCATTATAAACTGCTCATACCATTGCAGAAGTTGAGTCTGTAATATAAAAGTCGCCCCATCTGGCTCAATATCATGCTCCTGCAAGGCGGCAATCAGGAGATCTTTATCTGAGGTCTGATATATCCCCCAGGGATCCGGAATATAACTTGCAAGGAGGGAGATCAAGGAATCATATAGAGAGTCCGGTTCTAACTCATCATCAGAACCACCATGTAACCGACTATTGATTAAATTTCCAAGACGAATCACTTCAGATTCTACAAATATATCCATATTAGACTGTCTTTCTGCATATGATGGAGTACAGCCCAGTCTATCAAAAATATCCTTCTGGTCATTTAAACCCTTATAACTACACCCCAAAACTCTATACCGACGGTAGTTGATGGATCAATCCACATAAACAACTGATATTCATTATTTGTCTGAGTCTCATCATTGTCATCAGAAATTTTTGATGCAATAACTGAACCAGGTAATCCATCAAAAATAGACATTTCCCGGCCATCCGGATAGCTCATAACCCACTCCTGATATTCTTCAGGAGTTTGTAATTTTTTTTGTTGATCAATACTCGCAACGACGCTCACATAATCCCCCTTCATATTTTTTACTCGGTTATCATTTTGAGGGCATGAAAAGGGAATATACCCTCCCCACCGAACAGTGTGGACAGTATTTCCTGAAGTTGGGTATGATTCCCATTCTTTTGATACCTGAAGATCTGAAGAAATATCAGAACTCTGTGGAAGGGCAGAAATGAGAGATGATGAAACATCACCCGATACAGGAAAAACCAAAATAAAAATAAAGATCCCGAATACAAACAAAGGTATTATCAATCCATTTTGTTTCTGATTAATGAATGACATGAACAATACCTCACCCAGATGCCAGACAGGAAAAGCAACCCGGAAAGTGACCCTGTTATTATCCTGAGGATCATCCAGTAATCATAGTGTGATAAAGATTTCGGATTGTATCTGTGGCATCAATGCATGAGTATTCGCATATGAGTTGATAAAGTATGTGTCCCATTCAAATTTTTACATGAACGGCCTACATCCAATTCAAAAGGAAAATATGAGCGAATCAGGTGTTATCTAAATTTTTACTCACCAAATCATATACCTCATCAATAAGCCGACCAGCTTCACCGGTCATATAGAGCGGTATGGATAATATATTATCATGAAAACTCAGTTCCCCTTCCCAGAACCGAATCGCAAACGGGGGCTGTTTCTCATCCATGAACACCCGCAGGGATCGGAGCGTACCGGTCTTTCCTGATTTCACTTGAGTAGGATATATCCTGCCTTTCCTGGTGATACAGTAATCAATCTCACTCGAGCTCCCGGCCTTATCCCGTGCCCAGAAATAGAGTTCTGAATTGATGAACGGATCCTCAAGTGCCAACAATTCCTGACCGATAAATTGCTCTGCCAGACTGCCTCTGTTAATCTGCATAACATCCTTCAGACTCATAATTTCAGCATTCAATCCACAAAGATGCTGCATAAGGCCAATATCCAGAAAAATATACTTCTGCTTATTGGTCAGGGTTGCACCAAGGGGAAGACCGGATGCATCAGTACCATATACAGGAGTGATGACACGGGCAAGGCTGAGCAGGTGGAGTGCATTTTTCAGATCGCGGGATTTAGATTCCCGATCAATATTCACATATTTTATCTGTTCTGAAACCATCCGTGGAATTGCTGAAAAGACGGTCTGCAGATGTATTACCTCTGATGTTTTGCCATATTTATAAAAATCCCGTTTATATGTTTCAATAAGTGCATCCTGGATATGTGAGCAGGTAAGAAAACTATCTGACTCAAGGTATGATGCGATAACTTCAGGCATTCCACCAAGGATAAAATATGTCCGAAGAAGAGAATTGAGTCGTTCGTGGACTGCTGGAGGGATGGCATCAGAGATATGAACGGAGTTCAGATATGAAATGAGGTTTTCTTCTCCCAATGCCTCCATGAATTCGGAGAAAGTGAGCGGGAACATATTTAAAAACTGAACTCTTCCCACCGGCATCCTCATATCCGGAGTAAATGCAAATTCAAGTAGTGAACCGGCTCCAATTACAAAGATATCAGGACGCAATTCTTTAAAGTAACGAAGGGACATAATAGCATCCGGACATTCCTGAATTTCATCAAGAAAAATCAGGGTATCTTTTGTTATTTTCTGGCGAAATATTAGTTCTATCTGTGAAATAATGGAATTTGGATCTTTCGTCTGAAATATTGATTTAAAACCAGGGTCTAAATCAAAATTAAGGGCAACATAATTATGAAATTCTTTTTTACCAAATTGCTCGACACTATAACTTTTCCCCACCTGTCGTGCACCCCTGATAAGAAGCGGAGTCCGGTGAGATTTTTTCCATGAGAAGAGGTGTGACGAGATGACCCGATCCATGCATTATATATGCAGTTCGAAGATTATATATACCTTGGCTAAAATAGGGGGCAATTTTTACCAACTTTTGGACATTTTAGAGGGCAACTTCATCCACCCATTCACACAGATCAGGGGTAGTACCATCTCAATCACTCATCTTCCCTTCCCCTGACCAGGCAACTCTCATCCAGGGATCTGCCATACCTCCCCAAAGCCCCGGACCAGGTACATGATCTCCGGCAAAACCACCGATGAGGATCCTTCAAACCACTCAATACCTTAAACCCGCCATAATTCATCCCCCGATACACCCCCGCTTAAATCACGATACTATCATCCTTCCAACACTTCTATGTCACACCCGTGACAGGAGAAACAAATGGCAGACTTTGTCTCAAAATCTGTAGTAAAAAGTGCAGAGCGGGTCCTTGCAACCCCTCTTGCCAGCAAGGCCACATTAAACACCATCATCGGGAACATCCTTGCCGACAACCCCTGGGGATGCACCCCGTACCAGTCAGGCGGAGAGACCCTTCCGGCGGTGGCAAAAAGCACCGAGTACTACTCCGGAACCATCATCTATGAGAACAATGACGGAAAACAGGTTGGCCGGATATCTGTTCGTGCTCCCTCATCCGGTGCATTTGACACCGCCGTATCCACCCTCCTTGCACAGGCAGGACTTGAAACCGCTATGGGAGGTGCTGCATCACATGACAGCTCTGAAGATGGCTTTTCAGTCACCCTCAAATGTCATGCAGCGAACGGAGAACTCTACAACGTCACATTCAAACGTGACAAGGTGAGCATCTCCAGCTTTGAATCTGATGGGATCATGGCCGCCGTCGAAACCTGGGCAGATACTGTCAGTGAACTGGCCTGATCACCTTTTTTTGGAGGTGACATGAATACCCACTATTCTCTCCTCTTTCTCATTATTCTCATCCCCGCGGCAAGCCTCTCCTGTGCTGACTCCCTCTCATCTTCCATCGTCTGCAATGGTGCAGCCTTTGTCTCATCATCACTCATCAGCCAGGGACAGACCTATGCAGCAGAGTTCTTTGCAAGTGATCTGGCATTTCTCATCAGAAACCTCAACTTTGATGCAGAACCGAAGACACAGACGATCATCAATGCAACCGGACCACTGGGAATTGATGAATACTCCAGTCTGACCAGGGAATATGAAAAAGATAGTACGCTCTGTATCTTTGATACCCGGAACAGAACAAAAGCAGAGTCGTCAGCCCGGACACTGGGCCTATTGGAAAAGGGTGACTACTCCTCATCCCGTTCCTTACCCAAAGAGCTTACTGCATTGACCGCCATCAATGGATCAGGAATAATCCGGATAAGAGCCGGAACAGAGGATGAGAACCGGACAACGTCAATGAAGGCAGATATCCTTGGAGATCTGAACATGACCGAACATCTCACCCTTGGAGGATCATGATCTCAATTGATCACACCTCCCTTCTCACGATGGTATCGCTCATCTGTGCAGTACCCGGATACATCGGAGGAATCCTCTCTCTCCTCTATTATCGTCATTATGCGGATAATACCATTCAATTCATGCGATCATCCGAAGAAATGGTCCTAACATCCATCAGTGCCGATAGAGAAGGAAATGTTCACATCAAAACCCCCTTTGATGACTGAATCAGGATAAGACCCCATAATTCGATCACCGGGTTGTATTCGATCATATCAGGATCCTCATCCCTCTTTTTCATACTCCCATCATGAGCACTTTTCGAAACAATTCGATACATTCTGATACATCCTGATACCGACGCATACCATGAAATACAGATAGATACCGATAAAACACGAGTATTTATACCCATGCCCGCAGATTTTTAACCCGATTGTCATCCCCCAGGATCCTGTCACAAATGAATTCGAATATGCAGGAATAGGGGCGCATTAGCGCGGAGTAGATAGCAGAACGAGTATTTTTTTTAACTTTATCTTCTCAGCGAATAATCGACCTGATAAGATCCAAAAATCCCGTAATGTTTATATTTACAGGCCCTCTAACTACGAAAGGCTCCAATACTCAGGGAGCACAGAGAATAACAGAGAATAATTGATTATTCTTTTAAATTGTAGCGATTTACGAACATTTTAATGAAGTGGCCTCAAAATGGCCAATAGATGAACAATGACAGCCATTATAAAAAATTTAACAGGAATGGTGGTTGATTGAGAGAAATTACCAAAGCATGCATGAATAACCCCCACATTGTCAATCACCGACCAAGGAAATCGAACTCTGCAGGGGTAATATGTTATTATATACGTCTTGTGTTAAGAGAGTTTGCATGCACCAACGGGGTGAGATCATATGTCTGACAATCTCACACTTCGTGCTGCCATCTATCATGCACTGGCACGACTCAGCCGCTCCGGATACCAGGCCGAACGGATCTGTGGGAAAACACGACTCTTTGATATCATCGCCTGGAATAAAGAACGAATAGTATTCCTTGCCGTCAGAACCTCACGGACCAGGTCTCTTACCCGGTTTTCTGAAGAACTGATCTCCCTGTGCAGAATGGTCAACACCCATCCGCTCCCGGTGCAGATCCAGTTCTGGCTCTATTGCAATGCAGAATGGTCACAATACCAGATCCTCAGTGGAGGAGCAATGCCAATCCGGGAGGGAACCCTATGAATCAGGATTATATCGATGAAGTCCTCCATGCAGTCATGCATTCCATAAAAGAGAACCAGACGCTCATCTCCAGACGAACCATAGAAGAGACCATCAGAGATGATCCCTACCTCTACCCGTCATTTCGCTCCCTCTCTCCCACCTCACGACGGACAAAGATCAGCATCATCATGAACCTGCACTTCCCCCTCTGGATAAAAGGAAAGGGAGTTCATCAGAATACCTATGTCTGGAAGGTAAAAGACGAGAAGAAGGAGTGAATGGCATCATGACCTCCCCCATACTCCATACCCTCCACACCCTCTTTCAGCCAGGATCAGTCCTTGAGCTCCGGGCCCTCTGGAAGAATGGCGGTGTTGCATCAGGATACTACACCGATTATGATAAGATGGCCCAGGATGCAACCATCCTTGACGGGCTTTCTGACATTGCAGGAATCTATGTTGTGGCAAATGAGATCAACCCTGATCTCTTCGCACGGCGGGCAAACCGTCTGAATATGAAGTTATCACGTGACGATAAGACCACCGGAGACGAAGACATCATCCGTCGGAACTGGTTCTTAATCGACGTCGATCCCAGGCGACCATCCGGAATATCTTCAACCGACGCAGAGCATGAGGCAGCCCTTCGCAAGGCCGACCGGATCAGGGACTTCCTCTCTGAACATGGATGGCCTGAACCTATCTGTGCCGACTCAGGGAACGGGGCACATCTCATGTACCGGATAGACCTCCCCAATGATGATGCATCACAACGCCTCATTAAATCAGCCCTCACCGTCCTCTCTGCACTCTTCTCCGATGACGAGTCGGAAATTGACACCACCGTCTCCAATGCAGCACGGATATGGAAATTATATGGAACACTCTCACGAAAGGGTGATTCCACCGATCACCGCCCACACCGCCGTTCCCTGATACGATCCGGTCCGGATGTATTGCCGATTGCACGTCATGACCATTTCATCCGACTGGTATCGCTTCTCCCGACCAATGACGAAACCAGACCAGGAATAGAGAAACAAACCATCATCCCCCGGGAAGAGGGATTCTCTCTTGGAATATGGCTGCAGAAGAACGGATTCTCATACCGGGAAAAGCCCTACGGAGGAGGCACCCTCTATCTCTTTGATCAGTGTCCGTTCTCATCCGCCCATGCTGACGGAGCATATGCCATTCAGTTCGCCAACGGAGGCATATTCGCCGGATGTCACCATAATTCCTGTGGCGGGGGGACTCAGCGATGGCAGGAACTTCGTGAACGAATAGAAGGGAAACGCCCCTACCGTGATTATGACACATGGCGACGGGAGGGAATCAGAAAACGGGCTCTCGCAAAAGCAGAACGGGACGGCAGGCCGGAATTGCCCGGTGCAGAGGAGTGGACAACCGGTGATCCCACGAATTCCTCATCTAATTCCTCCCTGATACCAAATCCGCCTGGTCAGACCAGACCGGATATCCCGGTACCCCTGGAGAACCGTCCGGAGATCTGGGAGAAAGCGATGGAGATCCTCCACCAGGGAAACCCCGTTCAATACATCCTTGACACCTTTGCAGAACACCATGTCGGGGACGGAATAGTAGCCAGATGCCTGATCATGTCGCTTGCATCCCGTCTGGTTGAAAATTCAAAGGGTCTTCATGTGCTGGTCACCGGTGAATCAGGAAAGGGAAAGTCCCATAGTTTTGAGACCATGCTGGACCTTATCCCAGAGGAAGACACCCTTGTCGGCCGGTTCAGTGACAAGGCCCTCTTCTATCTTGATGACCTGAAAACAGGATCCGTCATCTGTCTTGATGATGTCTCCCTCTCCGAACCGATGCAGGAGACCTTAAAGGGAGTCACCAGCAGCTTTCACAAACCCTTCATCTACCGGACGGTTGACAAGGAACGGAAAGGGCTGGTCAGAATTATTCCTGAACGATGTGTCTGGTGGGTTGCAAAGATGGAGGGAACAGGTGACGATCAGGTCTGGAATCGTATGCTCACCGTCTGGATAGATGACAGCATCGAACAGGACAACGAGGTCATGGCACGGGAACTGGCAGCAGCTGCACGATCCACCGCCCTGCATCCTGAAATATCAGAACGGACATACATCTGCCGTGCCCTCTGGAAGGAACTCAGGGAATACCCGGTCCTCATACCCTATGCAAAACGAATCAGGTTTGCCTCAGCCCGGAACCGGAGAAACCTGACAATGCTTTTGGATCTCATCCGGTCAGTCGCACTCATGTTCCAGTATCAGCGGAAGATACAGGAGACAAACGGAGTAAAAGAAATAATTGCATCAGAAGAGGATTTCGCCCTGGCAAAGGAGATATTCCTGCTCATATCCGGCACTCATGGCGGCCAGTATACCAAACTGACCAAAGCGGAGTATGAGATGGTTGAGATCATCAGAAGAGAGCACATCATCTCATTCACCCTTCAGGAGATGCAGAAATTACTTGGAAAGTCACGAACCGCCACATACCGGATTATTCATCCCAGGGATCCAAATAACCATGAGTATGAGGGGCTTCTTGAGAAATGTCCGCCTCTTTCCTTTACCAGGCAGTCCATCGTCCTTGAGGGCGGAAAGCGTCAGATATGTAATGTATACACATGGGATCATGAGATGGACGCCGTCTGGTCGGGGAGTGATGGGTGCTGGCTGTCACCTGATGACAATGATGATTCCAATGACACGACCCAATCACCTGTGCAGGTGTGCCACCCTGTGCCCACGGTGTTTTCCGAATATGACACACCAATCGAGAGCCAGGATGGAGGACTCGATCAAAACAACGAGCAATCCTTCGCAGAAAAAGAAGGTGTGCCAAATCCGGCAAAATCACAGAGCCCCGATGTCAGTGATCATACCGGTTCCTGTGAAATCAAAAATTATGCACACCGTACA
>NZ_JAIWNS010000198.1 GCF_020216685.1 Methanospirillum hungatei
TATCGAGCTTGATGAGGGTGAAAATCCGAATCAGGTGTTCGAGGCTTTAAATTACCGGGGTGTGCCGCTTGAGGAGTCAGACCTTATCAGGAACTTCTTCTTCGCACATCTGGACAGCCAGGAGATTGCCGAAGCTCAGTATGATCAGTTCTGGAAACCGATGGAAGAGCGACTGAATAATGATCAGACTCTGATATCTTCCTTTATCCGGCACTTTTGCATGAAGGACGGACGTATCATCCGTCATGGAGAGATCTTTGAGAAGATCCGGAGGCGTTACCAGCAGGCTTCATCAGATGATATTCGCCTGTTACTTCGTGATATCAGCAGATTTTCTGAATATTACCGCCTTATCCTCTTTCCTGAACAGGGTGACGGGGACAGCCGGGTCAGGAAGGAGGTGTGTAAATCGCTTACCCGGATTAAACGAATCAGCAATAATACCCCGGCCCCATTCCTCCTTCTCCTGCTGGCAGCAAATGACCGACGAAGAAACCCTGCTGCCTCACTATCGGATGATGAGTTGCTTGAAATCCTCTCCTGTGTTGAAAGTTACCTGATACGGCGGATGGTCTGCCAGCGGTCAGATGCGGTATATGAGGAAGTGTTTGAGATCCTCTGTCGGGGTGCAGCAGACGGGTCAGGGTATCTTACGCCGGAGGAGACCAGGTCATTTATCGCATCTCTTCAGGCTCCCTTTGATATGCCGGATGATGATGAGTTTTTGGATCATCTCCGGTACAGCGATCTCTATCAGCCGGGTTCTGACAATGAACTCGTATCTGTCATCCTTGAGCGGCTTGAGGAGTACTTTTCAAGTCAGCCACGTGGCTCTGATCCTGCGCCATCATATGCATTGTTTGAGGATGAGGCTGAGGTCAGGATGATCGATCATATCATGCCTGAATTACTGTCAGATAACTGGAAAGAGCATCTTGGGTCAGACTGGTCTTCAGTTCATGCCGACTTTGTGCACCGGCTTGGAAATCTGACGATTACCCAGGAGAACCCGGCGATAAAAAATGCAGATTTCGAGGTGAAGAAGGCCTGGTATGCTCTTGATAACCTGATGATGAATGCAGGTATGAAAAATATACGGTTCTGGAGACGATACCAGATCGATCAGCGTTCAGGTGTTCTTGCGGCGTTCTGTGTTAAGATATGGGCACGGTGTGAGGCATCCGAAACCGAGGTCCCAAAACTCTCACCTGCTCCTGGTGCCTGTATGCGGCAGGGTGAGATACCAAAGATGGCACGGCCGACAAAGCTTACCATTGCCGGTTCATCGCATGAGGTGAAGTACTGGTACCAGGTTCTGGAACATACGGTACAGGTTGTCTTTGAGAAAGAGCCGCAGAAGTTTGACCGGATAGTCAGGGAGTATCCCGGATATTTTTCCGACGATCCATCACGGTATAAATCCCGGGTCGGTTCCTACTCCTATAAATCCCGGTTTGGCAGGTATCAGATTAGGGATATGTGTCTGAATATCGTCCGGCTTGTCGGATGGAATGAAGAGGTCTGGTGTCTTACCTGTGAATAAATAGTATGTATGAAATAATCCTCTTTTAATCTGCATAATCGCAAAAATAATCGAATTATCTGAACAAGTCATAAGTTGTATATTGCGCCCTCAATAGTCTGAAGGGTTTACCATACTCTGCTTGTAAGGGCTTATAATGATCTTTACAATACCTGTGTAAATTCATCAACGGTGATATCAGCGACACGAATAAGATCTCGTAAAAGGCCGGGTCCTAACGTTTGGTGAAGAGGGACAGACAAGGTATTGATAGATCCGTCTTTTGTCAGGATAACATGACTACAACGCTGGCGTGAAATCTGCCAACCCAATTTAGTAAATGCAGTAATTGCCTCCTTTCCACTTACAATGGGTAATTTAGGCATGGATTGGAATTTCTACATCTGTCATATGAATAGTAATTGGCAGGCCCTGTTCTTTTCTCACATCAATACATAATTCTATTGCTTCCTGGATATTGAGAAGAGCTTCTTCTTCTGTCTTGCCCTGGCTCATGCAACCAGGAATTATCGGGCACGCGACTACATACCAATTATCCTCATCCTTGTAGATGGTAATTGGGAATTTCATGGATAGACATTTTATTTCTGTTCTTATAATTTCATTCTCTGAAATGGAACAACTGATTCGGCTGTAATAATCACGATAAACACATCATAATAATCTCCGAATCTGTTGGCAGGGACCTCAATACTCACCCTTTTTTATTCGTATTATGTCTGGTCCGATGAGCCTGATCTCAATAAGGAACACTTATACCTGTTGGTGCACCATGTTTGTTGACGAAATTTTCGCCAACAAAGATCCCCCTATATATCTGGAGCCCGGAATGTCTGGTATATCAGAGCCATATATTATCCATTATCCGTGGATTTGCGCAGTCAGCGACGATACAGGAGGGCAGGTCGAACTTATCGAGTGTTTTGACTGTATCGGCGGTGCCATGTGGGTGAAAAAGCACTATGCGAAGTCTCCACTTGTCACCGATGTCAGGACCGTCGGTTCTATGAACCGGTTTCTTCTCCGGACCGGAGAGGTTGATCTTGCCCTTGAAGGATCAAAATTTCCGGCTGGTATCTCAAAGGTCAGTGTAGAGGGGAATGAGATTGCCATCTCCTATATCGGGATGGGTGGTGGCGGGGTTGGTGCCACCATCTGCCGGGCACGTGCCGAAGGAGTGCTCCGTTCTGAATACGAAGAGTCAGGTGGCGGAAAAGTTGCCGGTTCAACGATAATCCTTCCCAGAAAGAGCCGGGTGCTTATCGGAGTTGATGATACGGACACCCCGGAGGAAGGAGCCACCTGGACGCTTGTTCACAATATTGCCCGGACGGTTGCAGATAAGAACCACCGGTATCTCTCCCATACAATAGTCCAGCTCTTTCCGGTCCCGTTCAGGACAAAAAACTGTGTCGGTGTGGTGGCAGAGTTTGCAAGCAGCAATCCGGAGGAGCTGGCAATGAGATTTTCCGGGCTTCTGATGCAGTACACCCTCTCAAAAGAGACCGGTATGGCGGTCTTTACCGGATTTTCTCCGGATCGTCTTTTAGAATACGGGTGGCGGACTAAATCCGGACAGGTTACCCCGGATGATGCGAGGGCACTTGCCGGTGATGATCTCAAAATCTGGATCAATGGCCGGGGAATTACGGGTGCAATCGCAGCGATCCCGTTTTACACCCGGTATGATGAGGGTCTTCAACTATGTGGACAGAGCTGAAAGCCCGGCTCTTACATGCAGGTACTACACACCTGACCGGAGTTTCAGCAGATGACTATATCGCACGATCCCGTGCCGGTCCGGGGGCAGGAAAGTCTGGTTCGGTTTTCTTTTGCATGGATGGCCACCGGGTCAGACTGAGCCTTTCCAAAACCGGCCGTGTTGAGCTCTACCATGCAGGGAATGGAAAGGCAGTTCTCCGTTTTGAAGGAGAGGAGTACTCCGGTTCTTTGGAAAAACCCGGACTTCATTGTCCCCGGCAGGCATACCTGACCATTACCGGTTCGTGCATCTTTCAGTGCCGGTACTGTAATGTCTGGAAAAATCCCGGACCACGGCGGAGTATTGATGAGATAGAAGCGATGGTCTTGTCTGTATTTCCAGACATTGATGCAATATCCCTGACATCCGGCGTCCTGACTGATATCCATGAAGAGGAGCGGTATACGCGTGATGTCGTGAGAAGGCTGCAAAAGTTTCATCTCCCGATTGGAGTATCAATATATCCTGACCCACAGACACCGTATCGCCTGAAAGAAGCCGGAGTATCAGAGGTGAAGTTCAACCTTGAGACGGCAACTGACCAGCTCTTTTCTGTCATGTGTCCCGGCCTTGTCAGGTCCGATGCAATTGCTGCTCTTCGTGCTGCAGTTCCTTTGTTTGGAAGAAATCATGTCTTTTCCAATATTATCCTTGGACTCGGGGAGACTGATGAGGAGATGGCTGCATGTATCGAGCATCTGTGCCAGAACGGGATCCTTCCGGTCATCAGGCCCCTGACGCCTGGCGGGGATTTGGCCGGTTTAGAGGCCCCTGAACCGGATCGGATTATTCGGATAGCCCGGATTCATGAAGATATGATTCGCACGTATGGACTGAATCCGCTGGAGGCCCTGACCATGTGTCCGGCATGTACCGGATGTGACCTCATTCCGGGGAAGGACACATGAGATCCGGTCTTGGGGATGCAATACTTGCATATGCTGATACAGTGTATGCCGTGCCCGGATACCCGGTGACGACCCTGATTGAAGAGACCGGGGCAGAACTGGTCATCAATGAGAAGGTCGCCCTTGAATATGCACTTGGAGACTCGCTTCGAGGCAAGCGATCCTGTGTAATCGTCAAGCATGTCGGGATGAATGTACTTGCCGATACGCTGGTTCATGCAACCGCCCAGGGTCTGAAAGCCGGGGTCGTCATTGTTGTCGGTGATGATCCGAATGCATACGGGACCCAGACGGTGCAGGACTCAAGGCTGTATGGATCGGTTGCCATCTGTCCGGTTATTGAGATGTCCGGTGATGATCCGGTCGGAGAGGCTTTTTATGTATCCGAGCAGTTCTCCCGTGTTTCCATCGTCCGTTTCATCCCCGATGACCTGAAGAGAAGATGGCCGGGATGTTCTGCAGTATCTGAAAGGAGTCCGTGTGGGACGCTTGCCGACTCTGATCTGACCATGTACGGTCGTGCGGTTCGTGCCTATTCAGCGGTCCCGGAGATGATAGAATCAGGGTATCTTCCGTATCCTATCTCACCCCTGGTCCATGATGACAGTCCGGTATCCCGCCGTGAACGGGGCTCATCACGGATGTTCTGTCCAGGTTGTCCGTTTAGGTTTGTCTTTGATATATTGCAGGAGCGGGAGATGCCTGTTATCAGTGATACCGGCTGTAGTCTTCTCGCCATGATACCGCCGTACAGATGCGGGATTGCCAACTACGGGATGGGATCATCGGTGGGAGTTGCTGCACAATCGACCAGAGTGGCACTGACCGGTGATTATGCCCTGCTCCACTCAGGCATCCAGGCTCTGATTGATCTGCATGCAAAAAGCAGACCGCTTCTCTGTATTGTCCTGCAGAACCGGTGTATGGGAACAACGGGCCGCCAGCCGGTACCGGATGTCTGCACCTACCTGGGTTTTTCAAATCCGATCAGGTGCAATGCCAGCGAACATGAAAAAATTTCAGGACTTTTGGCCCCTGATACCACACTACGGGTGCTTATCATTCAGGGAGATTGTCCGGAGGAACAACGCACATGAAACCATGGCACATTGAAATTTGTGATGTAACTCTTCGGGACGGTGAACAGACCCCTGGAGTATCATTCACTGCTGATGAGAAGAAGGATATCGCAACCCGGCTTGATGCAATCGGAATTGAGGTGATTGAAGCCGGTTTTCCTATTGTATCCGCTCATGAAAAGGAGATGGTCCGGAATATCTCCCGGCTGGGTCTCTCTGCAAAGATCTGTGGTCTGTCACGGGCCTGCAGGGAGGATGTGGATGCAGCGCTTGATGCCGAAGTTGACATGATCGGGCTATTTATTGCCCCTTCGGATCTGCACCTTAAATACAAGCATAAAAAGCCCAGGGAGGTTGTTGTTGCGAACGCGCTTGAACAGCTTGATTATGCAGTAGATCATGGCCTTATCGTCCGGTTTGGTGCAGAGGATGCATCCCGGACCGATCCTGATATCCTCGTTGACATCTACCGGCAGGCTGCAGACCATAAAGCGACCTATGTCACGTATGCCGATACGACCGGGTGTCTGACCCCTCTTGAGGTTGCAACGGTCATGAAGGATCTCGTCCCCAAAACACCTATTCCGATTGCCATGCATGCCCATAATGATCTTGGGTGTGCGACGGCAAATACTCTGATCGCTGCAGAACTTGGGGCATATCAGTTGCATACCACGGTGAACGGACTTGGTGAACGGGCAGGGAATGCACGGCTTGAAGAGGTTTTGGTATCGCTCGTGCTCAAAGGCGGGATTACCCGGTATGACCTTACCGAGATTCCGGCTCTTTCAGAACGGGTTCAGCAGTATTCCGGGATTTTTATGCCTGCAACGAAACCGGTGGTCGGTGCGAATGCATTTGCCCATGAGAGTGGGATTCATATTGCAGCCATTCTGGAAAATCCAAAGACCTACGAGTTCGTCCCCCCAGAGCTCCTGGGACTGGAGCGGCGGTTTATCCTGGGTAAGCATACCGGAAAGCGTGCTCTGGTGCATATTCTGACTTCGTTTGGCTATCACATCACCGATGAGCAGGTTATGCAGGTCCTTGAATTGATAAAGGAGAGAAGTGAGGATAAATGCAGTATCAACCAGCGGGTGCTTGCGGAGATCATCTCCCAGGTCACCGGGGAGGATAAGATCAATGGTGACATTATCGGAGAAGATTCTGGGTGCCCCGGCCGGCACGTATATTGATCGACGGATTGACCGGGCATTCTGCCATGACGGGACCGGGATTCAGGCAAAGATAATCTATGATGCAATGGGGGCTCCGGGTATTGCACATCCGGATTCTGTCTATATTATCTATGATCATATTGCCCCGGCAAACAACTCCCAGACTGCAGAGCTCCAGGCTGAGCTTCGGACCCTTGCCAGAGAGAGCGGGGTGCATTTCTGGGATATCGGCTCTGGTATCTGTCATCAGGTGATGGCGGAAGGCCAGGTGGCACCAGGGGAGGTTGTCATCGGAGCTGATTCTCATTCATGCACACTCGGTGCTCTCGGGGCGTTTGCAACCGGCGTCGGGGCAAGTGACATGGCCGGTATCTGGGTGTCTGGTGAGACCTGGCTGCGGGTTCCTGATTCAATCGGCATTCATCTCTCCGGATCCCTGAAGAAAGGAGTTGAGTGGAAGGATGTTGCCCTGACCTATGTGGCACGACTTGGCATGGACGGAGCAACCTATGCGGCCCTTGAGTTCGTTGGTGAATCTGCGTCGTCGGTTCCCATGGAAGGACGGCTGACATTGTGTAATATGGCGGTTGAGGCCGGGGCAAAGACCGGGCTCTTTTATGCAGACAAGGAGACTGAGCGATATCTCGCAGGGTATTTTGTTCCCTGTCCGATGCAGGTTCAGGAGAGCCCGGACTATGTGCAGGACTGTTATCTTGACCTCTCCGATCTTGAGCCGGTGTGTGCGGTTCCTCACCGGGTGGATACTATACAGGCGGTCACGGCCCTTGCAGGGACTCATCTTGACCAGGTCTTTATCGGGACCTGTACGAATGGCCGGTTTGAAGATCTCGCACGTGCTGCCAGGATTCTGAAAGGACGCCGGGTAAAGGTCAGAACCATTGTTGTGCCTGCATCAGAGCGTGATTACCTCAAGGCAATTACGTCAGGGGTTGCTGCTGATCTTGTGCAGGCAGGATGCACCATCGGACCGCCCGGCTGTGGTCCCTGCCTTGGTGCCCATATGGGTGTTCTGGGTGAGGGTGAAGTAGCCCTCTCAACCGCAAACCGGAACTTTAAGAACCGGATGGGTGTGGGGGCTTCGTATTATCTCTGTTCACCATCCACTGCTGCAGCAAGTGCGATATATGGTGAGATTACTGACCCACGGGAGGTTATATGACTGCCCTTCACGGGTCCGGCCCTGCAGTCTGTATCGGAGAGGATATCGATACGGATCTGGTGATTGCCGGACGATACCTGAGAACAAAAGACTGGAGTTTCTGGGCAGAGCATGTCTTTGAGGATCTTGATCCTACTCTTGCCACAAGACTGAAAGGAGCGGTACTGGTCGCCGGAAAGAACATGGGCTGCGGGTCGTCACGGGAACAGGCGGCCCGTGCTCTGCATGAGGCAGGAGTTCTTGCAGTCATCGCTCCATCGTTTGCCAGGATTTTTTTCCGGAACTGCATCAATGTCGGTCTTCCGTTACTGGAATGTGATCTGACCGGATGCACCGATGGCATGATCATCACCTTTGACTGCACTGAAGGGTGGGTGGACGTGGATGGAACACGGCATATCTTCCGGCCCCTCTCTCCACGGATGCAGGAGATTCTCAAGTCCGGCGGTCTGATTGAGTACTGGAAACGGAGACGAGAGCGATGATCTTTCCTCCCCACTGCAAATGCATCGGGTATGCAGGAAATAAACCGGTAGGGGACCGGGTGTATTTTCTCTCCGAGTATCTGATCCATGAAGTTCCCGATGGATTTGAAATATTAGCCGTGCAGCCTGCAGAGGGGGACGGACTGATGCGGGATATTGCCTCGGTGACCAGGATTGCTGGGCCTGATGAGGTATACCTGTATCCAGAGCCGGTGGTGCTCCATAACCGGGGAGATCTGATTCAGAAAGCCCTTCAAAGCCCGAAACGGTGCACGATTTTCACCGGGATTGAGGAGCATAAGATCTTTATCTGTGATCCGGACCCTGCATCTCTGCTCACGGTTCACGTCTATGATGTCACCCCTCCCCATCCGCACCTTGCCGGAACTCTGGAGGTTCTTGAAAAGGCAGGGATATTTGGTGAACTTGAGATCAGATTCTGTTATCATGTAAATGATATCAGGGAGACAAAAGCAGATGCATATCCCTGTAAGGCAGGGGGCTTTTCCCGGACCATCGATTCTGACCGGCTTGTCGGCGATGAGCAGGTGGCAGGGTGTATGACGGCACGACAGATGCTTAAGGACTGCTATGGGCATGATTTTCCTCTCATTGATATCTGCCCGGCAAATGCAGCCCAAAAAGAACCGTTTATTGCACGATGTTGCCGTGCAGAACGCAGCGGGGTACAGACGCTGAATGGAAAGAAGGGTGTGGTGGTTCACTGGGGTGCATCCCCCAAACAGATCACCGATGCCGTGTATGCATGTATTCATGAATGGAGGAATGGATGAAGCGGGTTGTTGTGGCTCCTGGTGATGGTATCGGACCTGAAGTAATACCTTCTGCACTTGAGGTGCTTCGGTTCTTTCATCCTGAATGGGAGTATACTCCGGTATATCTGGGGTATGAATGCTGGAAGAGGACCGGAGATGCATTGTCACAAAGGACACTTGAAACACTCAAAAATGCGGATCTCATCCTGTTTGGTGCGATTACAACACCTCCTGATCCGAAGTATCACAGTGTGGTGCTGCGGATTCGAAAGGAACTGGATCTCTATGCAAATCTCCGTCCGGTATTCGGAGACGGGTTTGATATTTTGATCGTGCGGGAGAATACCGAGGGGCTCTATTCAGGTATCGAATGGCAGGAGAAGGATCGTGCCTGTACTCTGCGTGTTGTCAGTGAAGCAGGATCCAGGCGTATTGCCAGATTTGCCTGTGGCTGTGCCAAGCGGAGACGAAGACACCTGACAATCGGCAATAAGGCAAATGTCCTGAAGTCTGACTCTTATTTCCTTGATATCTGTATGGAGGAGGCTGAGAAGGCAGGAATATCCATAGATAAAAAGTATATCGACTCACTGGTTCTTGATGTCCTGCAGCACCCCGGCCGGTATGATGTCATTGTGACGACGAACATCTTTGGGGACATCCTCTCAGATGCGGCTGCATTTCTGGAAGGGGGCCTTGGGATGCTTCCCAGCGCGAATATCGGACGG
>NZ_JAIWNS010000199.1 GCF_020216685.1 Methanospirillum hungatei
TCGCTGTTCGGTAATATCCTGCACATTCAACGACCATACGGCATCGTCAGATGACGTTCCTGAGAGGTTGGGTAGATCATGGAGTGCCGGAAAGACAGAATTATCAGATCTGATGTGATCAAGTTCAAACGTGGCATGACCGGAATAGAGAGCACTTTCAAGATATGATAGAAAATTTTTCTCCGGATACCTGGTTCCCACAAGAAAAGGACTTTTTCCGATGAACTCTTCAGGTTCCATACCATGCATCTGTGAGTATGCTGCATTGACATAATCAACATTGGCCCCGGTCCCGGTTACGATGCCGGTGCTGGTATGTTCAACAATATCGGCAAGTTTCCGAAGTGAGTTCTCAATCTCTTTTCTCTCTGATATGTCAATTGCAAATCCACGAAACCCGGTTACCTGTGATCCTGACCAGATAGGGGATGCATATATGGTAATAGGGTAGATCTCACCATTGTGTTTAATCCCTGAAAATTCACTCCCATTAATGGGTTTTCCGCTTCTGATCTGATCCAATGCCTGGAGGAACTGGGGATGGCTTTGTGGGTGAATAAAATTCACTATATGAAAACCGGTACTCTGGTCATCCATTCGATGTCCGGATATCTTCATTCCCATCTGATTGATGAATGAGATATTTCCATCAAGGTCTGCTTCAAAAACGATTTCAGGAAGCAAATCTGCGAGTTCACGATATTTGCGTTCACTTTCTGAGAGAAGCCGGTTATGTTCTTCCAGGTCTTTTTGTGACTGATTTAATTCTAGAAAAATGGGATGTATCTCCTGTGCGAGTCTTGAAAATTCGTCATCACCCTCCAGAAGGGGTGCATCTATCTTTGCGCGTTCTGTGTTCCGGTCTTTAATATTCTCAATAAGCGTCCGTAGCCTGAAGAGGACCAGCCGGTCAATGATTATCAGTGAGACAACGATTACCACAAGGCCCAGGATCATGAGGAAGAGTAGAAAGGTCAGAATTGTTGCTTTCCCCTGTGTGATTATATCTCTGGGTAATGTAACGGTAAACTCAAGAAAGCCCTTTGAATCAATGGATGGAAGATATGACGTTCCAGTTATATTTGTGTCAGATTCAGGAGTTACGATTATATAAGAGGTATTTATTTCATTGATATCAGGCAGGGCTTTTGGAAGAGGAAGGTCATGTGTTGATGAGATGGCAAGATGAAGGTCTGCTATACTGGACAAGGTCTTCACTTTTGGCTCATTCAGATATTCAATAAATATCAGAGTTCCAACCGATGGACCCTGATAGGTACTGGTGATGATAGGTTGGGCAACAATTATGGCAGGACCATCAGGCAGGATAATAAAACCGGATTTTCCATCAAGAATCGATTCGAATGTAAAAATATCCGGGATGGAGAGTACCTGTGACAGGATCTCATCAGGGACGGATTCCATTCGCCCTGCAGTTGGGTTTATCCTGGTTGCATATTTAAGGGTGTTATCATTTCTTACAAAAATCAGGAGATCAATCCCAAGATTATGGATAGAAGCATAATTCAGGTTTTGTGTGATGTACTCATCGTTTTTATCCTGAACAAAATAGTACGTCTCATCCCACCGTGACCAGTCCCCGGTCAGGGAATAGATCTGATCCTTTTCATAACTGAGTACCTTCAGACCTTTGATGAGATTCTGCCTGGTGTCATCTTCTTCAAACTGGTCATAACTGTCAGTCAGAAGAGTAAAGGAAAAGAGTATTATGAGCGCTATACCCCCGAGCAGGGTCAGTCCGATTATAAGGAATGTTTTTGCCCGAAGATCCATACATTACTCCTTCGGATCATTCACCCGTTCTGGGGGCCATGGGCATATGCCAGGTTACGAGGGTTTTGTGATCGTAATAAATGAACCGGAATATGTACCAAACATATTCATAATCGGCCGGGCAGTAATTATATATTGTCTTTCTTCCTGGCCTGAACCAACACAAAGCTGCATCCCACTTTCATCATGCGACCTGAAAAAATCAGGTGAGATGTCAAGGTCTGGGCATAAGAGACGAAGTGCCTGGCGAATGTCTTTTAAGAAGAGTGCAGAACTGCGTTCTTCAATGCATTCTTCAGCCGCCTGATTCATCCAAAGAATAGCATGATCTGAATTTATGATTATCACCGGATGAGAAGAATCTGCTATCTGAACCCACATGGAAGGAGAGAGACCTGCCTTTTTTCCCTCTGTTGTCTGGCGTATCCTGTCACATAGATTCAAACTGACTTTGATCGCACAGTAAAGAAGACTCGGATTGACCGGTTTTATGAGAAAACCAAATGGCGTAGAAGACATAGCCTTCTCAAAAATCTTCTTCTCATCATGGCCGGTGACGAAGATAACCGGTATTGAGAATATGTTGAAGAGTTGTGCCGCAGCTTCTATCCCTGACATGACCCCGGGAAGATCAATGTCCATGAGGACTACGTCTGGTTTTTCCACGGCTACCTGCTCGAGTACTTGTTCACCTGAGTTTACCGGGGTATGAACAATAAATCCACCGTCGCGTAGGATAGAGATTAAGACCCGGGCTATTATTTCATCGTCCTCGACAATCAGGACTGTATTTTCAGGCATATATGCTAGACCTCAGGAGTTCTCGCCAGACATCAGGAGACTCACGCATGTTTCTGATCATAGTTGGAATAATCGATATAAAGTAATTCCGAGATCTCAGTTTCGCAGAATAGGTATTCTACGAAATGCTTATTATTTTAGAGATAGAGTAAATATAACAGTGGAAAGAGGATATTTTTCAGAATGGATCCCCAGATTTATCCAGTATCTGAAAATGAGGAATTATTCGCAGAAAACTTTGAGCAGTTATGATCTCACCATCAGGCGGTTTGGTCAGTTCATCTGGCTGACGAGATCCTTCCGTGGTGACCTGTCCAAAAAGTGGGAGCACAAGGAACTGCTCAGGCTTGAGACCTGTGTTGATGTCAGTGCATCCGAGATCTCCAGGTACTTAGAGTTCCTCTCTCTTGATCGGCAGTACCATGCCACCACATACAACCGCATCCTCTCCTCACTCTCATCCTTTTACCGGTTTCTTCTCATGCAGGAGGTGGTTGAAACAAACCCTGTCCCTCGAATTGACCGTCCAAAAGTAAAGGAGAAAGAACTGAAGTATCTGAAACACAGCCAGGTCATGCGTCTTTTGCAGTCCATTCCGGACGAACGCGACCGGCTTATGATCAGGATTATTTATGCAACCGGGGTCAGGGTCTCTGAACTCTGCACCATGAATGTAGAGGATGTTGATTTTGATGATCAGATGATCCGGGTACTTGGAAAGGGAGGAAAAGTCCGGATGGTCTTTGTGGATGAAGATACTCTGGATGATATTGCAGGCCTTATCGGGAACCGGCTGTCAGGTCCCCTTTTTCCCGGACAGGGAGGCAATCATATATCAGTGAGAACCGTGCAGCTTATCTTTAAAAAATACGCCCCGCCAGGAATCACCCCACACAAGATCCGGCATAGTTATGCAAGTGAACTCTATCGGAGATCCAGAAATCTCCGGGTTGTGCAGGAGAACCTGGGGCACGCATCTATTAAAACCACTGAAGTATATCTTCATACCGATGTGGATGAACGCCGTCAGGTATACCGGGATTTTTTCCCGCTTGCTACTCCTACCAGGAGGGCATCTGAAACCGGTATCCGGCAATATCAGGGAGAAGAACCATGAGGACAATACGGACAACAGATGGAAAATGGCTGCAGATAGATCCAAAAACCGATCCCTGGATCTTTAAAACGCCCCATTCCTCAGTCAGGGCATCGCTTGATTACCGGCAGGGTGAGGATCTCTATCTTCGGACACTTCCGGACGGGACACAGTATTATTATGTTATATCCTGGACCGACTGGCAGCGCGAGTCCAAGGAAGCGTACAGAACCCTCTCCGAAGAAGAAGCAAAGGATTTCCTCATAAAAAAAGCACAATCAGCAGGCAAAATCGGTCTTGACCCCGATATTTTAGAGAGAGTTGAGAAGTACTTCCCGGGCCTTCTGAAAAAACGCAGATAGGCGATGCGGGAATTTCTATATTCCAGCAGCACAAATATGTAAAGGCAAGGTCTGTCCTGCTCTTCTCAACTCCCGTAGTGTAGAGGTCAATCATATCGGATTTTGGTTCCGATGACGACGGTTCGAATCCGTCCGGGAGTATCTTTTCTGCTGACCGCCCACTGTTTTGTGGCTGATTCTTCTGCATAATATCCTCACAAAACACCCGGCCATTAACTATATACGATATATGAAGATAATCACCTATCAGCAAGAGTGCACGGGCATATTATGATAGGCATTCGATGGATAGATTTCGATCATATTCCTGACCGCCTTTCAGGGCTGATCGATCTCTCATATAATCTCTGGTCCTCATGGCACCCTGAAGCATGGCTCCTGTTTAAAAATCTGAACCGTCAGGGATGGAAAGAATCCATACACAATCCGGTCAGAATGCTTCAGGAACTCCCACCTGAATTACTTGAAGCGGCGGCATCCAATATTGACTATACCAATCACTATGATGCGGTCATCGCGAAGTTTCAGCGGTACATGCTGGCTAAAAACCAATGGTTTGATGAATATTACCCGGAACACCAGCATCATAAGATCGCATATTTTTCTGCAGAATACGGACTTCAGCACTCACTTCCTCTGTATGCCGGAGGTCTTGGATTCCTTGCCGGAGATCATCTGAAAGAATGCAGTGACATCGGGATACCACTCGTTGCGATCGGGTTTATGTACTCTGACGGGTATCTGCACCAGCGAATCAGAAATGACGGCTGGCAGGAGGATGTCGAAGAGAAACTTGACCGTGATAATGCTCCGGTCAAGCGGGTTCTTGGCAGGGATGGAAACCAGTTAATTCTTCAGGTTCCCTTCATTGCACCCCAGATTCATTTTGCTCTCTGGAGAGTGGATATCGGTCGTGTCATTCTCTACCTGATTGATACAGAGATCGAGCAGAATCCACCGCATCTTCGCAATATCAGCAGCCGGCTGTATAGTAGTATCAATGAGATGAGACTGCTTCAGGAGATCGTGCTCGGTATAGGGGGGACTCATGCCCTGAAATCCCTTGGGGTGAAATATTCGGCAGTCCACCTGAATGAAGGGCATGCAGCCTTTGCTCTGATTGAACTCTACCGTCAGAAGATAGAGGAAGGACTTACTCCTGAAGAAGCGTTCAATCATGTCTACAATACAACACTCTTCACCACTCATACACCCGTCCCTGCAGGCCATGATAAATTCCCTCACTGGATGATTGACAAGTACTTTAATGCATACTATTCCGGAATGCATATGTCCAGGGAGGATTTCCTAAAGAAAGGTCTGCATGTCGAGGATCCCCCGGACACCTTCAACATGGCAGCGTTCTGTATGCGGATGGCTGCACATGCAAATGGAGTGAGTGAAAAGCATGGGGAAGTTGCAAGACGGATGTGGCATTTCCTCTGGCCTGAACATAAACTTGATGAAGTCCCTATCGGGTCGGTAACCAACGGGGTGCACATTCCCACATGGATAAACCCACGCCTTGTCACCCTCATTAACCGGTACATCTCCACCATTTGCCCTGACTGGTTTGAACATCATGATAAGGAGTATGTATGGGCACTTATTGACCGGGTTCCTGATGCAAAACTCTGGGAGCTTCATTACGCCCTGAAGATAAAACTCATCAACCGGATATTACAATTTAAAAGGCGCGACTGGATGAAATACCAGGCAGACTGTGCAAATGTGGTGGCGGGTGGTGCTCTGATAGATCCCAATACCCTGACAATCGGATTTGCACGCCGCTTCTCAACATATAAACGGGCCGACCTTATCTTCCAGGATCTTGACCGGCTGAAAAAGATCCTGAATAATCCCTGGAAACCGGTGCAGATAATTTTTGCCGGAAAAGCACATCCGGCTGATGATGAAGGAAAACGGATTTTACAGCGTATCTATCAGTATGCACAACAACCTGAATTTGGCGGAAGAATTGCATTTGTTGAAGATTATGGCGAACAGATAGCCAAGTACCTGGTACAGGGTGTTGATGTCTGGATGAATAACCCGGTTCCCCCATTAGAAGCCAGTGGTACAAGCGGGATGAAAGCCGCTGTCAATGGCGTTCTCAACTTCTCAATCGCAGACGGATGGTGGATAGAGGGATATAATGGCAAGAACGGATGGATATTCGGGAAGAACCATACCAATAATGATAGGAACTGGGAGGATGCATCTGAAATGTACTCTCTCCTTGAAAATGAGATAGTCCCACTCTATTACGATACTGATCTTGATGGAATTCCCCATAAGTGGGTTGCGATGATGAAGGAGTCAATTAAGAGCAATGCGCCCCGGTTTTCATCCCGCCGGATGGTAAAAGAATACATGCATAAATATTACATATCCACCCTTTCCTGTGCGGAATGTAATGCATTTGTTGATGACAGTACCCCTGAGGGGATATCACAATAAATTATTCTTCAGATTTTTTCGAAACAGAGGATGATTCCTCTGCATCACTGATTGCCAGCTGATACATCCAGTCAAGCAGATCAGTACATGACTCAATGGTGCAATCCTCATCACATGCGATGCAGGGAATCAGTTCATCACCGGCAAGAAGACAGTAGGGATCAGCAGGACCCTTGCGGGCAATTAGTCTGAATGTCTTAATACCATCCTGCCGGTATTCAACGCGTTCAACTCTGTTAGAATCCAAAAGTTTCTTTACGATTCGTGAACATTTCCTGCTGTCAACCCCAAGGATCTTCCAGAGTTCACTCTGCAGTACACCTTCAGGTGAAGAGGCAATGATCCGAAATGCATCCTCGTCTGTTCCGGACATGTCCACCTTTAGGCAACCGGTGCAATTGACAAAATATTGTTACCACGAATAACGAGTGTTCCAAGCTCGCGACCCTTGTTTTTCCCTGATGTCTCAATACTCTCCTCAAGATGCAGGTTCAGGTACTCATCCACTGCCACAAGCCGGCCCTGAAATGTCCTTCCTTCATCCTCTTTCATTTCTACGGAGATCAGAGTATCAACAAGAGAATATACTTTCTTGATTGGGAGGACAATGCTGCTAACCATCTGCCTTATATAAGGCTTGCAGCCATATTAAAGATTCCTGATACCGATATGAAAAAAGTGTTATGAGTTTTTGTATATCTCTTCAATCTTTTCAATAATACCTTTGCTACCAATGTAAACCGGAGTCTTCTGATGATGTTTTTCAGGAACAATATCCAGAATATTCCTTCTTCCATCGGTTATCCGTCCGCCTGCCTGGGTAATAATAAATCCCAGGGGGTTCGCTTCAAATAAAAGCCGGAGTTTTCCGTTCGGGCTCTTCTCAGATCCCGGATATGTGTAAATCCCGCCATAGACCAGCAGCTGATGACAATCCGCCACAAATGAACCAGAATATCTGATTTTAAAGCCATTCTGATCAAAATACTCAATGACTTTCAGATGAGGTAATAGCCATTCATTTCTCACGCCGCCGGTTCCATACTGCTTCCCTTCAGGCACCGAGAAGTGGTCCTTGAGCAGGAGATAATGCTCACTCTCCGGATCCCATGCAAAACTCTGAACCCCTTTTCCTACGGAGATTACAAGGACCGTAAGTGGTCCAAAGAGGGTATAAAAAGCAGCTCTGAGTTTCGAGCCAGGTTGGAGCACGCCACCGCTCTCATAAATACCAACGATAGTGCCGACTGCAAGATTTGTCGAGATGAGCGAGGAACCATCGAGCGGGTCCATAACCATACAGTACTCACATCGTGAGTTTTCAAACCGGATGATATCAGCCTGCTCCTCTGATGCAAGTTCCCGCACCAGTCCGGACTCTCCTACCACCTTGATCAGGTGCTCATCTGCCCAGGTATCCATCTGGGCCTGGAGTTCTCCGGAGGCATTCAGGGTATGTTCATACATCTGATTATCAAGAAAAGCTTTTCTGATAGGGTCCATCTGACGAGAGATTAATCGGATAAGAGCTATGAGGTCAGGTTCACAACCGCATGATTCCAGATATTTACGAAGAAACACCATATATAATCGTAGAGAAATATCCGCATACTTCATACATACGATTTTGCATCCGGTACCTGTACACTCTACCGTTTCTATTAAGCATATTAAAAATAATTCAGTATAGGGTAATACTCCGTGATCCGTATCCTGCTCCTTGACGATGAGCCGGCAGTTCTCGATATTACGTCTGCATTCCTCAATCGGCAGGAAGGATTCCGGGTCAGAACAGTAGATAGTGTGAAAGGAGCTCTCATGCTCCTATCCGAATATCCCTTTGATGTGATCGTGGCAGATTATGAATTGCCGGATCAGGACGGGATATCTTTTTTAAAACAGGTGCGAAGTTCTCAAGGTTCCATCCCCTTTATCTTCTTCACCGGTCGCGGATCCGAAGACATTGCAATAGATGCATTAAATGAAGGTGCAGACTTTTATCTGAAGAAAGGTGATGGCAGTGTACAGGTTCTGAATAAACTTGCAGCGTATATACAAACGGCAGTTGAGAAAAGAAGAAAGCGCGATGAGATAATCCTGAATGAACACCGGTACAGGGAACTTGCCGAGCAGCAGATGGAATATTCCCAATACATTCAGACACTCCTTGATGCAATACCGGCTCCTGTTTTCTTCCGGGACACAAACGGGGTGTATCGTGACTGCAACAAGGCGTTTGAAGACCTCATCGGTCACCGGAAATATTCAATAATCGGAAGATCAGTGCATGACTTTTATCCAAAAGACCTTGCTGACCACTACCGGCATATGGATGAACTCATAATCAAGAAGCCTTACATCCAGCAGTATGAGTATGTCATTACCGATGCACACGGGGAAATCCATGATGTCCTATTCTCAAAATCCGCCCTCTTGTCTCATGAGGGGACCGTGACTGGTATTATCGGCGTCATCCTTGATGTCAGTGACAGAAAAAAACTTGAACGGATCATCATTGAGAATGAAGAGAAGTATCGCACCCTTGCTGACTTCACTTATGACTGGGAGTCCTGGATAAGCCCGACAGGCACCTATATTTACACATCTCCCTCCTGTGAACGAATTACCGGATACCGTGCCGAGGAATTCTTACATAACCCCGGCCTTGTTCTGGATATTACGCATCCTGATGACCGGCAGATGGTAGAGAGACATTATTCAAACGCCCCACTCCGCCACGACGGGATTCATCACATGGACTACAGGATAATCACGAAAGACGGACAGGAGCGATGGATCAGTCATTTCTGCCAGTCAGTGTTTCGTGACGACGGTACATGGCTGGGACGGCGCGAGAGCAAACGTGATATCACTTTTCGAAAAGAAGTCACCGCAGCATATGAAAAGGCGAACATGAAACTTCACCTGCTCTCAAGTATAACACGCCATGATATCCTGAATCAACTGACGGTTTTAAGCGGATATACCGATCTCTTATCCGATTATGCTGACAATCCGGATATTCACGCCATACTGAACCGGATGAACGGGACCATTGAGACTATAAACAACCAGATCTCGTTTACCAGACTCTATCAGGAGATTGGAG
>NZ_JAIWNS010000200.1 GCF_020216685.1 Methanospirillum hungatei
TCCATGCCGGATATGGATGGGATAACATTTCTTAAGAGAATACGGGAGTTATACGATGATATCCCGTTTATTTTCTGCACCACACGGACCAGTGAAGAGGTCCTTATTCAAGCCATATTCTATCATGTTGATTATTACGTCCTGAAGAATGAAAATCCGGAGTTGACGTTTGATGAACTCATCCATACCATCAGGCAGGCCGCAGAGAGAAGACGACCGGAAAGAAAAACGCTCAAATCAGAAGAATTGGTACAGGATATCAGAGGATCAAAACTCATCGAAGAGAACTGCCTGGAATGTAAAGAGAGGTTCCGGGGTATGGCCGAACGCGTATCTGATATCATGATGGTCAATGCTGCTGCAGATATTGAGCGTTCCTGTATTGAGCAAAAACTGAGGGAACACCAGCAGATGCTTGCAGAGGCGATGGATCTTGCTCATCTGGTAACCTGGGAGTATGATGCAATTGCAGATATCTTCACCTTTAATGACCGGTTTTATGCGATGTACGGGACAACTGCAGAGCAGGAAGGGGGATATCAGATGTCATCAGAGAGATATGCCCGTGAATTTCTCCATCCGGATGACCTGTATATGGTTGCTGAAGAGGTGCAAAAAGCACTCACCGCTTCTGATCCTGATTTTATATCCCAGCGTGAACACCGGATTATCCGCAGGGATGGTGAGATCCGTTTTATTGTGGTCCGGTTCGGTATAACGAAGGATGAGAATGGGAGGACGATTCGGACCCATGGCGCGAATCAGGATATTACTGAATTGAAGAAGAATGAGATGGCATTAAAACAGGCAAACCGTCAGCTCAGTCTCCTGACCAGTATCACCAGGCATGATATCCTGAACATGGTGGCCGTCCAGCTCCTCTATCTTGACCGGTTGCAAGATCTGTGTAGAGATCCGGAATTGTGTGAGGTGTATGGCAAGATCTCCTCTGCAACAACCAAGATACAGAGCCAGATTGAATTTACCAAAGTCTATGAAGATATCGGTTTACAAGAGCCGGTATGGCAAAAGACTGGTGATCTTCTTGCACGGCTGGATGTTCCATCCGGGATCTCCTTTGAGAATCTTCTTCCAGATATCTCTGTCTGTGCAGATCCCATGCTTGAAAAAGTGTTTTATACCCTTCTGGATAATTCGGTTCGGCATGGGCAACTGGTAACGACCATTCGTGTGTCTTCATACCTCGACGAAGCTGCCATGGTCATCGTCTGGGAGGATAACGGGGTCGGAATACCTGCCGATGAAAAAGAGAAGGTGTTTGAGAGAGGATTTGGGAAGAACACCGGTCTTGGCATGTTTCTTGCCAGGGAAATTCTCTTCCTGACCGGGATTGAGATACATGAGATGGGGGAGTATGGAGTCGGGGTCAGGTTTGAGATCCGGATTCCGAAAGGTGGATGGAGATATCCATGAGTTGTAGTTATTCTGGGTGGGCTGAAAGGGCAGAAGAAGCACTTGCTGAACACCGAAGAGGAGAATCTATTAGCTTTGAGGATATTAAGAAGAAATATGGGATTGAATGAGTTTTCTATGAATTACATTTAATTATCATAACATCCAATCCGGATAGTATAACACTTCGGATGGATGGTCCCTGAATGCTCAAAGAAATATCATTCCGCCTGGGTATGAATGGAAGTCTGTACCTTGGTATAGGTATCGGATGTATGATATCAGGTATGTTGTTTTTGGTTATGCTTCTCTTTTTCGACCTGGAAACCATCGTTCTCATCTCTGTTCCTGCTGGTTTTATAATTGCAGCCCTGTTCATCATTATTATCACACTCATTGCACAGAACAGGAAGAGGAAGGCAAAGGAAAATCTCTGTACCTGCAGGTATAGAAGTTCAGTCAATACCATATGCCGTGAATGTGCATACCTGGATAGATCTCTAGAGATAGACAAATAGACCAGAAGAGTAAATGATGAGCCTTTCATGGTTTTATGGTTTTGAAAAGGTCCTGTACAACGATCATGACACAACTCCGGAATTTACAGAATAATATCCGTCCGGTGAAGAGCGAATCAGCAGTGAGTGCCCTTATCGGAGTCATTCTTTTACTCTTTCTGCTGGTTCTCTTAACCGGTATCATATCCGCTGTTTTATTCGGATTTTTATCAGGAATGAGTTTTAAATCAGCCTATATCGTTGTCGATGCACAATATTCCACCCAGAACGGATATCCATCCATTACTCTCATGCACCTGCAGGGTGACCCTGGATATTTCGCAGATATAAAGACCGACGGTCCTGGGTATCCGCTTACGATACGTATCGAAACAGTGGATGGCAGCTCAGTTGCAGTGCCACGCCCCCCCGGACAGATATGGAGGCCTGGAACCTTACTCTTCATCACCCACTCAGATACCGGCTATGTGGTGACTGCTGATAAAGCACAGATTCCCGGGACCAGACTTCCTTTTCCAGGAGATGATATCAGACTCTCAGTGATTGACAGCCGAAACCAGGTACTGGTGTACTCAAAGACCTTCATTATCAATGGAACACTGGTGAATACGTCACAGAATAATACAACACAGAAATTTGTGCGGGGTGCAGGGTATTCGGTATCAGCCTGGATAAGATTCACATCCCCCCCTACGCCTACAAGTCCGGATCAGAACTGGGCAACGGTTGTGGTAGATGGTGACCGGGATAGTAACCGGCGGTATCATCTTCAGCATAACAGTGACAATTCAAGGTTTGAGTTTGCCTTCCGTACGGCACAGATGGCAGCAGGAGGAAGGGCTGCATCTTATATTCAGTCACCTGACGGACCGGTGCAGAATAGGTGGTTCCATTTGGCCGGGGTTTATAATCAGACGAGTGGACGAATCCGCCTGTATGTGAATGGTGCAGAGGTTGCATCACGAATTCTTGACTCAAGTGGGATTGCTGATTCACCAGGACTTTATCAGACCGGAGGACCTGATGGTATCAATTTTCATTCGGCGATACATCAGCGGAAGTTACGGGGAGAGATACGGGGAATATCCACTCTTGATGAGGAGATGTTTCCTGAAGAGATACGATCGGTATATGCAGCCGGATAAGCAGGATAATTCAACCATGGATGAGTTATGGTGCAGGGGTAAAGGGAATGGAATACTCAATATGATGACGGTGTGATCCTGTGTAATGCCGTGTGATACAGCCGGTATCCAAAACCTGCACCGAAATGTATATGATTTCGAGGGCTTTATTTTCTGGATGAATGCAGGATGTCTGGCTTTGACAAGGAGATTCAGGGGAGATCGGTGTTTCTTTGATGACGATCGGATATCGTGATAGCGAAAATTCTATCTCATCCCCTATCAGATCCCTGCCTCCTCTTTCCGGCTCTGGTATACTCCGGCAAGGATCATCTGTGAGAGTTTAAAGGCAAGTATGTGGAGGTCCTCACCTTTTTCAAGGTAATAATCAACGTCATTTTCAATTGCCTCATCGATTATCTCCCGCTCACCCATACCGGTGAAGAGGATGAATGGTATCCGGGAAAAAGATCTGACTCCTTTTAGCAATTCAACCCCGGTCATCTCGGGCATGTTGTAGTCTGAAACCACAGCATCATACCGGCCGGTTTTGATCTTTTCTAATGCCTCCTCTCCTGATACTGCACATTCGATGTAAAATTCAGTATATTCAGAGAGATAATCCCGTATTGCCTCAAGGAACGGGGGCTCATCATCGACGAGGAGGAGAGTTACCTGCTTCATGGCCTGACCTGTATCGGTGTAGATTGTTTGTCAAGATGGTACATATGGATATCGTTTGCATCCCCCGGTCAGGCTTTTGGTGGGAGGATCCTGTACATGCCTGCAGGGACCCTGATCTCGAATCTGACCCCTTTTCCTGGTTCTCCGGTCTCGGTGATACTCATGCCGGTGATAGAGAGGATCTCCCTGATTAAGAACAATCCCATACCGGTGTTCTTTCCAAATCCCTTCTTAAAGACCTTTGTTTTCTCTTCTGGAATGATCCCTCCTCCATCATCTTCATACCAGATTATCACCTCCCCGTTTTCCTGCAGATGATAGGAGAGGGAGATTCTGGAGAGATTGATCCCGTGACGGAGAGAATTCTCAATAAGATTGTACAGCACTTTCTCTAGCATCCGGTCTGCATAGATCAAAAGACCTTCAAGTGATGAGTCCAGTGATATCCCCTGAACCATATTTTTGAATAATGGGGTAGCCAGGATAGTATCAGGGCTTTGCCATGCCGGTTCAGTGGAGCCAAGTTCCTGGTACTCCTTCGTGAAATTGATCAGGTTTCTTATCTCTTCGGATGACTTACTTATCGCCTCCATCCTCTTTTTCATCTCCGGATCTGTGATATCTTCTTTTAAAAACTCTGAATACGCAGAGATGACCATGACCCGGTTCAGGATATCATGTCTGGTGATACTGGCGAGTATCTGCAGTTTCTGATTCACCTGTGAAACAGCATTATGTGCCTTTCGAATATCATCAATGTCATGGATGTGAATGATCAGACTGGGTTCGTTTCGTATTCGTATCTTTGAAAGTGAGACGTCTGCAGTGAATGGATTACCAGAGCCGTTTATGATGGTCATCTCGGTGTGGTATCCAGAAACCTCCTGATCAGGCTCTCCAATCTCTCCAATCATCGATTGAATGCCGGCTTTTGTGATTTGTATTGCAAGGTCGTCCAGATGCTCTCCGATGACGGTACTCCTTGACCGCTGAAAGACAGACTCAAACCATCTGTTCACCTCGATGATCCGAAAGGATTCATTCACGATAAGGATGGGATCCGGGGTCTCCTGAAAGATTGAGATGAACTTCTCTTCATTCTCCCGGAGTGCCTCCTGAGTGAGCAGTAACTGTTCGCTCGTGTTTTTCAGGTCAGAATAGTATTTATCGGCGATTCCCAGGATCTTATCCATCCGCTCAACATGCTTTATGTATGCTGCCCCCAAAGTGCTGTAGTCACGGGCAAGCGGGGAGGAATCGTCTTTTAATTCCTCCATCTTTTTGATGATGGTATCGATATCTATTTGGGATTTCTTTTTCATGATGCCAGTTCTGATGCGATTATCTGAAACGGTACCTCTGCATCTTCTTCAAACTCCTCTGCAATATCAAGTGCCCGATCATTCTCGCGGTCATAATACCAGCTGACAGAGATATCAGATCCTGCCTGATATGACTTTGCCAGAAGGTCGAGGATATCCAGCATGCATTTTGTACTGCTTGAGTTCATGTAGCTGATATTGACATGCAGGTGCAGTTTCTTCATATGGGGGAGGTTTTTATTAAGCCATTCAAATACGGGCTCGAAAAATGCGAACGTATTCTCTGGGTATGACTCACCGATGATGGAAAGCATATCAGACTCCTCTGAATAGAAGATCTCAGGTGTGGATTTTGTTGCTGGTATATGCAGCATCCTTATGCTCCCTGGATCGTTACCTGGAGAGAGAAGAAGTCATACTCATCATCCAGGGGGTCAAACCGGTATACAAGGCCTCCCTGTGACCGTCGTGCAATATCAATAAGCCCGAGCCCTGCTGTCTTTGCATCCGGGTCCCGGACCTTTCGCCGTTGTTCTTTATGGTACTGCTTTAAGCCTTCTTTATCAAGGCTGTTGATATGGTCAATCTTCTGTTTCAGGGACAACACATCTGCTTTTCTGATGCTGTTTCCAGAGGTGATATGGTACTGGCAGTTCACTGAACTGATAAGAATGATCGATGACCGGTGTGCTTCATCAATATCATGACAGGAGATGTAATTGTTGATATTTTGTGTCTGCTCAATGTACGCAGAGAAGATATCTGATATCATTCCTTTCTCCCGGTTCTCCTCATGAAGATATCGTTTAATGGCATTTCCAATCTCTTCGATGATGCTGTTGGATAATGATCCGTTAAAACTGATGAGCACTCCCGTCTTTGTAAATTCCTGATGTAGCTGTAATAAATTCTCCATAATCTCCCCTGCCTCGTTCTGTCTTATGTTATCCGAAATCCTATCATGGTCATATCATCCTTTGCTGTCCAGGTTCCCTGATATGATGCCAGTTCCTGTATCACCAGTTCTCTCTGCTGTGCCATTGGCAGGTGTGCCAGACGCACAAGGAGGGCAAGCAGCCTTTTTCTTCCGTATCCATGGCCGTGTTGTCCACCGGGCAGGTCCAGAATACCGTCGGTTATCAGGTAATACCTGGATCCCGGGGTTATTGGGATCTGGTGGTCGGTGAAGACAATACTTTTCTTCTCCTGTGAAAACCCAAGATGCAACCGGTCTCCTGCTATCTCACGGACTCCTGTTTCATCGGCGATGATAAGGGGGAGTCCTCCGCCGGCAAAGAGTATCTCCTGCCTGTGAGTGTTCACTTTACAGAGTGCCATGTCAAGACCATTTTCAAGATGTTTCTTCTCAGACTGGGCTTTGAGGATCTGCTGGACCAGATGATGCAGTTTTGCAAGGATGGATGCGGGGGTGTCATCCGGATTTGCTGCCAGTATCTGGGTGAGGAGGGTGCTTGTCATCATGGTCATCAGAGCTCCTGGAACTCCGTGTCCGGTGCAGTCTGCAACGGCGATGAAAAACCCGTCCGGTGCCTTTTTAAGGAGGTAATAGTCTCCCCCGACGATATCACGGGGCTTTATGATTGTAAAGTATTCGCAGAGGTGCTGGTTCATCTCTTCTTTTGATGGAAGGATGGACTGCTGAATCAGCTCTGCATAATAGAGAGAGTCAAGGATCTTCTCCTGGGATTGTGCAAGTTCCTCATGGGCCTGCATCAGTTCTGCCTTTGACTCTTTTAGTCTCTCTTTTGTCCGGAGTGTAGAGATGAGAAGGGCGAGGAGGAGGATAATTCCCAGAATGACTGCAAGGATGGTCTGCCAGTACTGGTTTAAGACCTCCTCTATGGTCGGTTTTCCATACTGGTCATAGGGTGGGAACTGAAGTGAGCGTAACATCTCATGGACCTTGGTGTGGTCCTGTGGAACGGCCCATCCTGCACCCCTGACTGCCTTTGCAGCCGGATCATCCTCTTCCATGTTGAGCAGGGCTACTGCCACATCCTTGCTCAGATCAGGATCGGTCCCGGTGATCGAGGCAAACGGCCACTCCGGATATAAAGGGGTGGAGAGAAGGTAGGGATAATGGGGATATTGGGCTTTTTGAGAGTTGAGGACGGTGATATCAGAGAGGTTTATCTTCCCTTCCTTCTCCATCCGTTCAAGTTGTGAACTCCGGACAGTCCCTGCATCAGCATCTCCAGAAAGAACGGAGAAGACCGATGCATCATGAGTACCGGTGAAGTTCAGAGATTTAAAGTCTTTTTCCGGGTTTATTCCTCCTTCCTTAAGTTCAGCCCATGCTGCATGCCATCCGCCCAGTGAGGTCTTATCAACGGCTGCAAATTTCTTGCCCTTCAGATCCTCAAGGTCGGTGATGTCATTCCTGTCAGACCGGGTGAAGATAACTCCTCCGAAGACCGGCTGGGGATCAGGGTCGCCTGGTACCTGCAATGTTGCAATCCGCTGGGCAAGACCATAATATTCAAGGTAGGTATACACCGATGGATTTGCGGAGAGGAAAGAGATATTGTGTGCCAGTACGGCATCATTTATCTCATGAAAGTCAAGAGGTATTATGGTGAATTGTACGGGGGCCAGGGTTTTGTTCAGGTAATCCGCAGTCGGTCCCCATTCCTGCATGGCAATATCATATCCACGGTTTGCGAGGACTCCTATATTCACCGGATGGGTCGTTGCCGTCAGAAGTTCGTCCTGTTCACCGATGGTTACCGGATTCTCTGGCGAGGGGACAAATGCCATTCCAGGTCCGGATATCAGGCCTGTAAAAAGCAGGCAGAATATGATACCATAATATACCGTTCTGTGTATTCTGTTCATCTGAATACTCTGATTCCTGTTCACTCTCTCCACTTCCCATCCGGAACAAGGATCTCAAACCGTGCTCCTTTTCCTTCTTCACCAACTTCCCTGATGGTAAGATCGGTAATCGAGAGTATCTCCCGTGCCAGGAAAAGTCCTATTCCGGTATGGTTTCCAAACCCTCTGCCGAAAATATGGGCCTTATCTTTGAGAGGTATCCCGACTCCGTCATCTTCACAGATGATGATACAGTCATTATTCTTGTGTGCGATTGAAAACCGGATATACGTAATCTTTTTTCCATGGCGGATGGCATTCTCGATAAGGGTTGAGAAGACTTTTCTGATGATGGGGTCGGCATATACTAACAGCGAGGTGGAGATCTGGTTCTCTATCCGAATGGCCCCGACATTAATCTCCCGTTTTGCAGACTCGATGATGGAATATATCTCCTGCCATCCTGAACTTGCAACTCCGAACTCTTCATACTCTCTCGTAAAGCCGATTGTAGCTTCGATCCTTTTTCCAGCCTCCTGGGCTTTGGTAATGTACTCATGGATGGCCTGTGGATCCGTGACCTCAAGGGCCAGGTCATGGTAGAAGTAGATTGCATTGAGAATATTGAGGATATCATGCCGGGTTAGGCCGGTAAGGAGTCTTAATTTTTGGTTTGACTGACTGATGGCCTCTTCCATCTGCTTGCGTTCGGTGATGTCGGTCAGTTGCTCAACGATGAGCTGAACATTCCCGTCATCATCAAGGATAGGGTTACTCCGGCAGATCAGGTACCGTTTCAGTTCAGGAACATACTTCTCAACCATCTCCTGTTTTTTACTCTGCAGTGCTTTTGATGTTGCACAGATCTCACAGGGTCTGGTTCGTCCGATGAAGGAGTAACATGGTCTTCCTGCGACCTCTTCAGGTGTGAGCCCCAGGGCATCATACCCGGCCTGGTTATACCTGATGATGGTATGATCCGGTTTTTGAATACCGATGATGTCAGGAATACCATTGAGCATCCCCTCAAGGAGGCGGTTTGCCTGTTTGAGTTCATCCTCTGCCTTCTTTCTTGCAGTCACGTCCCAGACGGTTGATATCATCAGAGTGCTCAGGGGAATCGGAATGTTCATGGCACTGATATAGGTGGTCTCTTCCCCTTCCCTGATGATGGGGACATCGTCCCAGTGCATCCTGCTTGGATCACCGCTGGCACAGTCGGCAAGCACACACTCTCGTATCTGGTCTCGTACTTCAGGATCTTCGGAGATGTAATCCCAGAAAGCATCGGGTTCTGCCAGGGCTTTCTCAGGTATCCGGTAATATTTCAGGAAATTGGCATTATGATAGGTAAATGCAACCGTGGGCGATACAGAGTTGACGGCAACACCAATGGGAAGGTTGTCAAGAACTGTTCTGATGTATGCTTCTTTCTGGCGTACCACCTCTTCAGCCTGTTTTCTCTCAGTGATATCAAGGATCACTCCGATTAAGCCCTGTATGTTTCCGTTCTGATCAAGGAGTGTCGCCTTATAGAAGATGACATTATGCATTGTCCCATCAGCATACCGAACTTGTGCCTCATAGGTCTGTGTCTTTGGGGCATCAAGGAGCTCTTTGTCTTTTGCATAATAGGTATCTGCAAGACTCTTTGGAGCAATGTCATATACCGTCTTCCCGACGATATCTTCTTTTGAAAGC